>JAISQG010000115.1 GCA_031274335.1 Gracilibacteraceae bacterium | reverse complement strand
CAAAGGGATAGCGGCCCTGCCGCCTCCGGAACGCGGCCGGCCTTTCACGGAGCGGCAGATTTTGCTCGCGGTTTATGTGAGCGTTTTGCCGTCCGTACTGCTCTACAATTTCATGGCCGGGATTTTTTACCACTTACAGCTCATGACTTCGTTCTGCGTTCTCATGGGAATCGTTTATGCTCTGGGGCGGCGGACGGCGGCCGGCTGTGAAATGACGGAAGCGGATTAATAAACATAGAGAGGAATCTTTGATGATAGTCGTTCAAAACGTATCGAAGCATTATGGCAAATTTCTGGCCAACGACGACATTTCTCTTGCGGTGCAGTCCGGCGAGCTCGCCGTATTGCTGGGCCCCAACGGCGCGGGAAAATCCACCCTGATTAAGTCGGTCTGCGGACTGCTGCGCTTCCGGGGCAGCATCACCATAGGCGGCGCTGACAACCGCTCACTCGAAGCCAAACGCCTGCTGGGCTATGTGCCGGAAATGCCTGTGCTGTATCCCATGCTGACCGTCCGCGAGCATCTGGAGTTCATCGCCAAGGCATATCGTTTGCAGACCTGGGAGCCGATAGCGGAGGAACTGCTCCGGCGGTTTGAGCTGTCCGATAAAACCAATAAGCTGGGCAAAGAGCTTTCCAAGGGGATGCAGCAAAAAGTGAGCGTTTGCTGCGCCTTGCTGCCGCAGCCCAAAGCGGTAATTCTGGACGAACCGCTGGTGGGCCTTGACCCCCATGGCATCCGGGAGATCAAGGCCGTGATTGCCGGCCTAAAAAACAGCGGCTGCGCTCTGCTCATCAGCACCCACATGATTGAGAGCATGGAGGAAAACTGGGATGTCACCTATATCATGAAGGACGGGAAAGTGGCCGCTCTTTATCGCCGGGGAGATTTGCCGGCCGGACAAACGCTGGAGGACATTTACTTTTCCATTACGGAAAGCGGCAAAAAAGCATGAGCGCTCTCGTCTATATCATCCGCAAAAGCATGAAAAACAGCCTGAAGGAGCTGGGGAAAAAGCCGGGCAAGCTCATCCTTTATCTGCTGGTTATCGCCGCGATCCTCGGCATGGTTTTGCTCTCCTTCATTAGGACTGTGGATTCCCCCGCGCCCCTGTTCTGGTTCAGCGGAATTTTATTCCTGTTCATCGCGCTCTTCGTCGTCAATGCTTTCGCCAAAGGTCTTTCCGGCGGGGACGCCATCTTCGAGATGAATGATGTGAACCTGCTGTTCGTATCGCCGGTCAGTCCGCGCAAGGTGCTGCTGTACGGGCTTGTCCGCATGGCGAAAACGTCGTTTTGGGCCGGTTTTTTCATCCTGTTTCAAGCAAACACCCTGGCGAATTTCGGCGTAGACTACGGCGGCGTCCTGCTCACCTTCGCGGGCTTTCTGCTGAGCATGGCGGTGCTGACGACAGCTTCCCTGCTGATATACAGCGTCACCAATGGCAATGCCGTCCGCAAGCGGATTGTGAAGTGCCTGGCTGTGGTTCTGTTCTTGCCTCTGGCTGTTTTTCTGGCGGTTCAGTATTTTACAACTCAGGATATGGCCACTGCGCTGGAAATCACCATCGGCTCCGCGTTTTTGCGGTTTTTTCCGGTGGCGGGATGGACAAGCAGCGGCGTGACCGCCTTTTTGTCCGGAGACGCCGCGACGGGATTGCTCTTTTTGGGGCTGAACCTGCTTCTGTGCGCCGGAATGACGGCCTATATCCTGCTTTCCAACCCGGATTATTATGAGGATGTGCTGGTGGCCACCGAAACGGCTTATGAAAAAAAACGCGCTTTGGCCGACGGCAACATGGGCGCTGCCACCGCGTCAAAAAGAAAGGTGCGGGTCGCCAAAACCGGCGTTTCCGGCAGCGGCGCGACCGCTCTGTTTGGAAAACACATGCGGGAAAACCTCAGGGAAAACCGATTCGGCATACTGACCCTGCCCTCGGCGCTGATTGCACTCGGCGCGGTTATTATGATACTTTTTGGCCGCGAGCTTTCGCTGGTTCTGCAAATCCTGATGTGGCTGCAGATTTTTCTCATTGGCACGGGCAGAGGGCTGAAAGAAACATATTCCCATTACATCTACCTGATTCCCGTATCGTCTTTCCAAAAAATTCTATGGAGCAATATGGAAATAATGGCGCGGACATTATTCGAAAGCGCGCTTATATTCGGAATCGGCGGCGCGCTCATCAAGGCGCATCCGTCATTTATCTTGATTTGCATCCTCACGTACACCCTTTTTTCCCTGCTGCTGTTGGGCGTGAATTATTTGTTCATGCGTTTTTTCGGCGCGGACATCAGCGCGGGCTTGCTGCTTTTCATATATTACTTGGCTGTGATACTGGCTATGGCCCCGGGGCTGGTGATGGCGTTTGTGGCCGGCGCCGCCATCGGCGGGGACGCCGGATATTTTACGGGCCTGCTGATTCTTTCCGGCTGGGAACTGGCGGCGGGGCTTGGCTGCTTCGCCTTGTCCAAAGGGGTGCTCCACAACTGCGACATGCCGCAGATGAAAACGGGCAAGTAAAAGCCTCGTCGCCTCAGCTCCTAGCTCCATCCCAGCGCGTAATAAACGAACAGCGTGTAATAGACCAAAGGCATCGTAAAAAGAAAACTGTCGAACCGGTCGAGAATGCCGCCGTGGCCGGGAATGACACGGCCGGAATCCTTGATGTCCGCCGTGCGTTTCAACGCCGACTCAAACAGGTCGCCCAATTGCGCCACTATGCTGACGGCTAGGGCGAGCAGCCCGGCAAGCCAAAGCGGCGCGATGTCGGTCCAAAGGGCAAACGCGCAGCCGAAGGCCGTGGCGACGACGGCACCGGCCAGCGCGCCTTCGACTGATTTGTTCGGACTGACGCTGGGCGCCAGTTTGTGTCGGCCGACCGCGGACCCGATAAAATATGCCGAGGAATCCGTCAGCCACACGGTGAGTATGGCGAACAGGCACCACTCAAAGCCGTGGGAGGGCAAGTCCCGCAGACGCTGAAGATATGTAAAAAAAATGACGGGATAGAAAAAAGCGGAAATCTGAAAGATGACTTCCACGAAAGAGACAGCGGGAAAGGCCAGAACATAGCGAACCATGAGCAGGAAAAAACAGAAATAGAGCGCCGGCAAAAGCCAGGCTTGAAAATCAAGCCAGAAAAGCACGAGCCAGACGACGCAGAGCGCGGCGGGCCAGGCTTGCTCCTTCAGCCACCCCGCTTTTTGGCCGATGAGAAAATACTCCCGCAGCGCGAGCAGAGCGAGCAGGACGATTGTGGTGGCCAGAAATTTTCCTCCCAAATAAATCAGGAAAAGAAAAAGCGGCGCCAAAATGACCGCGCTGAAAATCCGGATATACATCACTTTTTCCTCCGCACGGCACCGAAGCGGCGCTCACGGCGCCGGTACTCCGCCAAAGCGTTCTCCAAGGATTTTTCATCAAAATCCGGCCAACATTCCTCCACCACGACGAATTCGGCGTAAGCAGCCTGCCAGAGAAGGAAATTGCTGAGGCGCGACTCGCCGGATGTGCGGATGATCACCTCCGGGTCGGGCAACCCGGCCGTGTCCAGATGGCGGGCCAAACAGTCCTCGTCGATCTCCGCCGGGTCAATCGCCCCACGGAGAGCTTGCCCGGCCAGATTTTGGGCAGCCCGGAGAATTTCGGCCCGCCCGCCGTAGTTCAGGGCTATTTGCAACCGGAGGCCGTCGTTCAGGCCGGTCAGCTCGCGGGCCGATTCCGCCAGCCTCCGCACATCCGAGGGAAAAGGCGCCATTTCGCCAAGAACGCGGACGCGGACGCGCATTTCGTGCAATTCCGCGATCGTTTTTTGGAAATATTCGCGCAACAAGCCGATGAGCAAATTGACCTCGCCGCGCGGCCGTTTCCAATTTTCGGTGGAAAAGGCATAAACAGTGAGGTATCGAATGCCCAAAGCCGCGCTGTGCCGCGCTATGCGGCGCAACGCCTCCACCCCGGCCCGGTGGCCGAAACCGCGCGGCAAGCCGCGGCGTTCCGCCCAGCGGCCGTTGCCGTCCATGATGATGGCCACATGCTGTGGATCAAGCGGTTTTCCCATCGAACTTAAACCGCAATGATTTCTTTTTCCTTGATTTCAAGGGCGGCATCCACATCCTTGATATATTTATCCGTCAGCTTTTGCACCTTGTCCTGGGTTTTCTTCGACTCGTCCTCGGAGCATTGCTTGTCTTTTTCGGCTTTTTTCACTTCTTCCAACCCGTCCCGCCGAATGTTGCGCAAAGCGACCCGAGCTTCTTCCGCCCTTTTTTTCAGTGATTTCACGATTTCCTGCCGCCGCTCCGCCGTCAGCTGAGGAACGGCCAAGCGGATCACGGCGCCGTCATTGGCCGGCGTGATGCCGAGATCTGATTTCAGGATGGCTTTTTCTATGGCGGGAACGGCGTTTTTGTCCCACGGCTGGATCGTCAGCACCCGTGGCTCCGCCACCGCGACGCTGGCCAGCTGGTTCACCGGCGTCGGCGTCCCGTAATAATCCACGGTGATTTTTTCGAGCATACCGGGGGAAGCCAGGCCGGCGCGCACCGAACGCAGATCTTTCCCGAAGGCCTCCAGTGTCTTCTGCATTTTTTCCTCAGTGATCCGAATGGTATCTTCGAGGCTCATCTCAATCCCTCCCTACAAAAGTCCCTATTTTGCCGCCCTGGATAACCTTCATGATGTTGCCGGAGCGGTTCAGGTCAAAAACAATAAGCGGAATATTGTTGTCCATGCAGAGCGAAGCCGCTGTGGAATCCATGACGCCGAGGCCGCGGTTCAAAATATCAAAATATGTTAAGCGCTCAAAACGCTTGGCTGCCGGGTTTCGGTGCGGGTCGTCATCGTAAACGCCGTCAACCATTTTAGCCATCAGAATCACTTCCGCCTCGATTTCCGCCGCCCGGAGCGCCGCGGCCGTGTCGGTAGAAAAAAACGGGTTGCCGG
>JAISQG010000210.1 GCA_031274335.1 Gracilibacteraceae bacterium | reverse complement strand
GGTCGATATAGGTCGCGTCTTTCAGCCCCGAACGCATGGCATACTGGCCGGTGTGCTGGAGCAGCATGGCGAACGGCGAATCCTCGTGCATGGCTTCCTGAATCTGGCCGAACAGCTCCACGCGCGCTTCGTCGTCGGTCTCCGCTGCGACTTGCTCCGCCAGCCGAGCCAGTTCCGGGCTCATTTCCGCCGTCCAGCCGGCGCGCAGGCCGACGGTGTTGTCGGGCAGGAAAGCCAGCTGGCTGTTGTTATCGGGATAATCCGGGTTCCAGTACCAGAGGCCGAGGGGTTGTTGGCCGTTGCGGTACGTTTCGAGTGAAATCATGATGTCTTCAGGCACGAGCGTCGTGGTGATGCCGATGGCCGCGAGGTCATTCTGGATTTTTTGCGCCATCGTCAGAAAATCCACGCCGATAATATTCGTCGTCGGCACGTAAAAATCCACTGCGAAGCCGTCCGCGTAGCCGGCTTCCGCCATCAGGGCTTTGGCCGCGTCAATCTGCGGATAGCCGGCGGGATCCAGCGGAGGCAGGGAACCGAGCAGCCCCAGCGGGAAAGGCGCGAGCGGGGTGGCCGTATCGACGCCGGCGATGCTCTGGATGCCCGGATAATCAAGCGCCAGGCGGATAGCCTTTTGCACTTGCGGATTGGCGACCGGCCCGCCGACCTCCTCGTTGCGGTTCATCAGCAAAAAGCTGGCCGTCAGCGTCTGGCGATCCATAATCGTGAGGCCTTCCTTGCCGGCGAGCGGGCTGATCTGCTCCGAACCCAGGTTGAAAGCGATGTCGATATCGCCCTGCTGCAGCATCATGGCCTGAGCGTTGGCGTCGGCCACCGTGCTGACGGTGATTTTGTCATAATACGGCGCTTCGCCCCAATAATTGGGATTGCGCACCAGCACAACCTCGACCTTCGGCGTGTAGGAATCGATCATATAGGGGCCGCTGCCGGCGGAATTCGAGTCCAGCCAGGTTTTGGCCGTATCCGTTGTGGCCGCGTCCTCGGCATTCGTGGCGCCGTGTTCCTGGGCTGTTTTGCTGTCCAGGATCGAGAAGAAATTGTACGTCAGTTTCACCGGGAACGAGGGATCCGTCTCTTTCAGGCGGAAAACAACCGTCGCGTCATCCGGCGTGTCGACGCCCGCGATGCCTTCGGCCATGAAGGCGGCGTTGCCGCCAATGTGTATGGCGCGCTCAATGCTCCATTTGACATCGGCTGAAGTGAGCGGGTTGCCGCTTGCGAATTTGACATCCGGACGCAGCGTGAAGGTGTAGGTCAGGCCGTCGTCAGAAGTTTCGAAATTCTCTGCCGCGGAAGGCTGCAGATTTTCCAGCGAGCCGACGAATTCGAGCAGATTGTCGTAACAGGGGTGAAGAATCAACATTCCATAAGCTTCGTAGGTGATGGCCGGGTCAAAGCTTTCATAGTCGGGATCCACGGCGATAATCAGCTGTTTTTCCCCTTCCGCCGGCGGATTATCGCCGGGCGGGTTTTCGCCCCCTCCGCTGGGAGTGCCTCCCCCGGTCGCTCCGCCGCCGCAAGCCGGCAGCAGGGCTATCAGCAGGGCCAGACACAGAAACAGAATACGTTTTTTCATCCTTACTTCCTCCTCTTCTTCTCCGAAAAATAATATCGCGTCGGCCGGAAACCGGCCGGAAACGCTGAACTCAGGCTCCCGGTTCCCCGCCCGGAAAATGACAGGCGGCGTAATGATCCTCCCCGGCCGGGAGCAGAAGCGGTTCCCGCTCGCCGCATTCGGGCGCGGCCCGGGGGCAGCGCGTGTGGAAACGGCAGCCTGCCGGCGGGTTTACGGGGGAAGGCACGTCGCCGGTCAGAATAATGCGGCCGCCGCCGCCCGCCTCCGCCCGCGGAATGGCGGAAATAAGCGCCTGTGTGTACGGGTGCCGGGGACGGGCGTAAATATCGCGGTGCGAGCCGATCTCCACCAACTTGCCGAGGTACATGACGCCGACGCGGTTGCTGACGTGATGCACCACATTCAGGTTATGGGAAATAAAAAGATATGTCAGGTGAAACTCTTCCTGTAAATCCGCGAGCAGATTCAGCACCTGGGCCTGAATGGAAACGTCCAGCGCGGAAACGGCTTCGTCGCAGACGATGAGTTCCGGGTTCAGGGCCAGGGCGCGGGCGATGCCGACGCGCTGTTTCTGGCCGCCGGAAAGTTCATGCGGGTAACGGGAGAGATGATAATCCGACAGTCCGACCCGCTCCAGCAGAAAAGCGATGCGCTCCTGCCGCTCGGCTGTCCGGCCCGCCCGGTGAATGCGGAAAGGTTCTTCCAAAGCCCGGCCGATGGTCACACGCGGGTTAAGCGACGCGCTCGGATCCTGAAAAATAACCTGGATTTTCTGGCGCAGGCTTTTCAATTCCCGCGGTTGCAGAGCGGCGATGTCCTGTCCGGCGAACAGAACCCGGCCGGCGGAAAGCGGGTACAGGGCCGCGAGGGCCCGGCCAAGCGTACTTTTGCCGCAGCCGCTTTCGCCTACCAGTCCGAAGGTCTCGCCGCGGCGTATGGCAAAGCTGACGCCATCCACCGCTTTGACGTATTGGCGGCGGAAAGGGTGCCCGCGCAACGGAAAATATTTGACCATGTTTTCCACGCTGACAAGCGTTCCGTCATTTTGCTCCGTCATAAAAGGACTCCCTTTTGCTTTCCGCGTCGGAGGACAAAGCGTTCTCCCGCCAGAAGAAACAGCGCACACGGCGGTTGTCCGGCCCGGCGGACAAAACGGGTTCCTCCTCCCGGCACATGGGGCGGGCGTGACAGCAGCGCGGGGCAAAAGCGCAGCCGAGAGGCATGGCGAACGGGTCGGGCACGGTTCCGTCAATCGAAAAGAGCCGTTCCCGCTCGGCGGAGATGGCGGGGATGGAGCGCAGCAACCCCTCGGTGTACGGGTGCAGAGGCCGGGCGAACAAATTCGCGGCCGGTGCGTCCTCGACCACCTGGCCGGCGTACATGACGACCACATGGGAACACATTTCGGCGACGACGCCGAGGTCGTGCGTGATCAGGATGATGGCGGCGCCGGTCTCTCGGCGCAGGGTTTTCATTAACTCGAGAATCTGGGCCTGAATCGTCGCGTCCAGGGCCGTCGTCGGTTCGTCGGCGATGAGCAGGCGCGGCCCGCAAGCCAGGGCCATAGCGATCATAACGCGCTGGCGCATGCCGCCGGACAATTGATGCGGGTATTCGCCGAGGCGCTGTTCCGGGGCCGGAATGCCCACGCGGTTCAGAAGCTCAAGCGCGCGCGCCCGGGCCGCTTTTTTCCCCAGACCCTTATGCAGCAAAAGCGGCTCCATGACCTGGCGTCCGCAAGTGTGGAGCGGGTTGAGTGACGTCATCGGTTCCTGGAACACCATCGAAATCTCATTGCCGCGCAAACGGCGGATGTCGTCAGGCGGCAGCGCCAGAAGATCGCGTCCGTCAAACAGGGCGCGGCCGGCGGTGACTTGGCCGGGCGGGTCGGGGATAAGGCGCATCAGGGAAAGAGCCGTCACGCTTTTGCCGCTGCCGCTTTCACCCACGAGACCCAGTGTTTCGCCTGCGCGGAGCGTAAACGAAAGGTCTCGCACAGCCGTATGCGTTCCCGCCGCGGTGCGAAACTGCAAATCCAATCCCTCTATGTCAAGTAAAGGAGCCGACGATTGTTCCATGTTCATATTTTAGCCGGGAAACGGCGGTTTGTCAATGCACCTTAGTCCAGGAGTCGATCACTGCGATGGCTTTTTCGTACTCAAACAAAAGAACCTGATCCTCTATCCGGGCGACCGCCTCCCTCGACTTGGCGTCCAGGGACATTTCCGCGTAGCCGGCCAGCAGCCGGTTGGCCACCTCTATATCCATTTTCTGCAAAGCGGCCTTCAATTCATCCAGGCGCAAATCCGCCTGCGGCGCAAAGGCGTTGCCCGCCGGAGCCGGCGCCAGCCCGGCGCGGATGCGCGCGACCAGTTCGCGCATGGCGGCCAGAAATTCCGGCGTCTGCTCCCCGATCGCGGCCGCGTCCCCGTTGCGGCCCGCATGCTCCAGCCGCGCCGCGCATTGCGCCAGTTCAGTCGCGCCGATATAGCTCGCCGCGCCTTTCAGCCCGTGCACCAGCGTCGTGTACAGGGAAAAATCGCCGTTTTGCGCGCAGCGGGTGATTTGCGCGTTTTTATCGTCCGCGTCCCGGCAAAACGACAGGAGCAAATCCTGATACTTGCGCGCCGACCCGCCGATACACTTCAGCGCCGCGGCGCTGTCCAGCCCGGCGATAACGGGCGGCGCCGCGTTTTTGGCCTTTCCGCCGTCCGCGTCCGGCTCAAACTGCTTTTCCTTTGGCATCCAGGCGCGCAAAACGGCGTCCAGCCGCGCTATGTCAATGGGTTTGGCCAGGAAATCGTCTATGCCGTGCTGCAAAAACATTTCCTTGCTGCCGGTCAGGGCGTTGGCCGTAAGCATGATGATGGGCGCCGCACCCGCCCCGGCGGGAATTTTCGCGTCCGTTCGGATAAGCCGCGCCGCTTCCAGCCCGTCCATATCAGGCATCATATGATCCATAAAAATCAAATCATAAGGCGGCTCGGAGCAAATCATCTCCAGTGCCTCCCGCCCGCTGGAAACGCAATGCACCGTCAGCCCGTATTTGGCCATCAAACCCTTGGCCACATCCAGGTTTGTGCTGACGTCGTCGATGACGAGAACCCGGCCCTCCGGCATCTGAATGGGCTTTGGATTGGCCTTTTGCCGGTAAGACTTGATGAGGCGAAAATCTCTTAATTTTTGCACGACTTGTGCGCCTATCGGCTTATCCGAAACCACCCGCTGGCAAAGCGCGGCCGTAAAACTCGAGCCACGGCCAAACGAGCTTTCCGCGTTGATGGTGCCGCCCATCATTTCCACGAGGTTTTTGCTGATGACGAGCCCCAGTCCCGTGCCCTCGATCTTGCCGCTCCCGATCTGGCTGTAGCTGCGAAACAACTTGCCCATGTCCTCCTGCCGTATGCCTTTGCCCGTGTCGCTGATGACAAAGGCCAGGCAAATCTCGTCCCCGTCCCGCTCCCCGAAAACCCGCAGCGTGACGGAGCCTTTATCCGTGAATTTGAAGGCGTTGGAAAGCAAATTGGTCAAAATCTGCTTGACCCGCGTCATGTCGCCGTACAGCCTCACCGGCAGATTTTCATCTACGTCCACGTTGAAGCAGACCGGTTTGGAGGCAATCCGCACGACGTTGATGCTGACGACTTCGCTCAGCATGTCCGGGAAATCGTATTCCTCCGGGAACAATTCAAACTTGCCCGCCTCCATTTTTGATATATCCAGGATATCGTTGATGAGCCCGAGCAAAGTCAGGCCGGCCGCGTAAATTTTTTCCAGGTTGACGCTCGTTTCTTCCGGCAAATCGTTTTGCAGCTCCAGTTCAGCCAGCCCCAGCAGCACGTTGAGCGGCGTGCGGATTTCGTGGCTGACGTTGGCGATAAACCTGTCCTTAGCCGCGTTGGCGTCCTCAGCCAGTATGCGGGCCTTCATATCGGTAATGTCGTGGAAAACCATGATGATCCCGTCAAACCGGCCGTCTGCTTCCAGCAAAGGCGACGTCATGACGCTGTAAAATCTGTGCGCCGGTTTTCCGTCGCCGACCTCGACCCTGGCGTCCATCGTCCCCGCCTCCAGGCAATCACGCGCGTTTTCAAACATACGGACGGCGTCGGAGAGCAGAGCCTCGTCGGCAAAAGAGCCGAACACTTCGCGCACTGTCCGCCCGCTCAATTCATCCATCCGGGCGGCCCCGGCCAGCCGGAGAAAAATGCTCGTGCAGTAGACCAGGCGCCCCTCGCGGTCAAAAAAGAGGACGATATTGCGGCTGTTGACCAGAAGCAAGCGCATGTATTTCTCCATTTTGAAATGCTCCGCACTGCGCACGGATTCAGCGATGTTAGCCGCGACGCTGACCGTCTCGCTCCGGCGCGCCTGTAACTGCTGATGCTGCACCAGGCGGGACAGCTTGGCGTTGTCGGTCATCAGAACCCGCGTGAAGCGGAGCAGCTCCTCGCGATTCATTTCCTCAGGATTGCTTCGGCTGAGCCTCTCT
>JAISQG010000112.1 GCA_031274335.1 Gracilibacteraceae bacterium | reverse complement strand
CGTGCCAGATGAGGCGGTGGTGGGCGTCGATCCAGGTGTCGGGCGGCCAAAGGGCCATGAGATCGCGTTCCACCTGATCCGGCGTATCCGCCTTCGTCAGACCCAGCCGTCCGGCTACGCGCAGAACATGTGTGTCCACGGGCAGAGCCGGCAGGCGGAAAGCGGTTCCGCGCACGACATTTGCGGTTTTTCGCCCGACGCCCGGCAGACGCAACAGATCTTCCATCGCTTGCGGCACCTGGCCGCCGAAATCACTGACGAGCATTGCGCAGGCAGCCGCAATGTTTTTCGCTTTGTTATGGTAAAGGCCGATGGAGCGTATAGTGTTTTCCAGCGTCTCCGGCGCCAGGGCGGCCAAGGCGGCCGGATCGCCGGCCAGGGCAAAAAGAGCCGGTGTGACTTTATTCACATGGACGTCCGTGGTTTGGGCGCTCAGAATCGTGGCGATAAGCAACTGAAACGGGTTTTGATAATTGAGTTCGCAGCGCGCGTCGGGATACATGGCGGCCAGCGCCTCCATGACGGCGGCGGCGCGGTTTTTCCGGTCGGTCATATGAACGCCTCCGATGGAGTTTTGTCAATAGTATAACGAAAAAAACGCCCGGCGGCAAGCAGAGAACAGGAGGCAGGCAAATGTTTTATGAAAGCACGCGCGGTCCGGCGGAGCCGCTCGGCACCGCCGAGGTCATCACAGCCGGCATCGCCCCGGACGGCGGGCTGTATGTGCCGCGAAAACTGCCGGAACTTCCGTGGCGCGAATGGATCGGTTTAGATTATGGCGCTGTGGCTGCCGGCGTTCTGCGGCTTTTTGCGGACGATCTGCCGGCGGAAAGCCTGGCGGCGGCGGCGGCGGTGTATGGCGACGGGCGATTCGGCGCGGCCGGGCCCGCCCCCTTGGTGCAGGCGGGGCCTTTCGGCGTGCTGGAACTCTGGCACGGGCCGACGGCCGCTTTTAAGGATATGGCTCTCCAGGCGCTGCCGCTTCTGCTTTCTGCTTCCGCGCGCCTGACCGCCGCCGGCCGCGAAATCCTCATCCTGACGGCGACTTCCGGCGACACGGGCAAGGCGGCGCTGGAGGGGTTTCGGGATGTGCCGGGCACGCGCGTCTGCGTTTTTTATCCGGACGGGGGCGTGAGCGCGGTGCAGGAAAAGCAAATGCTGACGGGCGGGGGGGCGAACACCTTTGTGATCGGGGTGCGCGGTAATTTCGACGTTTGCCAGAGCGCGGTCAAAGCGGCGTTCACCTCGGAATCTTTGCGGAAGTCCCTGGCGGAACGCCAAATGCTATTTTCTTCCGCCAATTCCATCAATTGGGGCAGATTGCTGCCCCAGATCGCCTACTATGTCTGGGCGTACCTCGAAGCCGTGCGTCAGGGCAGGGCGGAGGCCGGCGCGCCGGTGAACGCCGCCGTGCCGACGGGCAATTTCGGCAACATTCTGGCGGCCTGGTACGCCCGGCGCATGGGCTTGCCGCTGGGCCGCCTGCTCTGCGCCTCGAACCGCAACAACATTCTGGCGGATTTTTTCCGTGACGGCTGCTATGACACGAGGCGCGAGTTTTATCGCACGGCGTCGCCGTCAATGGATATCCTCTTATCAAGCAATTTCGAGCGCCTTCTCTACGAGGCCGGGGGGCGGGACGGAAAAAAAATCCGGCTTTGGTACGCGGAACTGCGTGAAAACGGCCGTTTTCAGGTCGAGGAAAAAGTGCTGGCGGCCTGCCGCGCCGTTTTCACCGGCGGATGGACCGATGAGGACGCTTGCCGCGCGGCCATCGCGCGTGTCTGGCGGGACTGGGGCTATTTGCTCGACCCGCACACAGCTGTGGCCTGGCAAATGGCAGAAAGCTACCGGGCGGAGAGCGGGGATGAAACATATACCATCATCACATCCACCGCCAGCCCGTTCAAATTCGCGCCGGCTGTGCTGAACGCGCTCACGGGCGCGCCGCCCGCGAACGACCCTTGGGCAGACCTCGGGGCCTTGGCCGATCGCACGGGCTGGACGCTCCCGGCGGCTCTCGCCGGACTGAAAGATAAAGAAGAGCGGCGGGATGTGCTGCTGGCTCCGGATGAAATTGTCGGCTGGATAGAAAGAAAATTCGCATAATTTAGTTATCTGCGGGAGGGGCATGTCCATGACGAAAAATATACGCGGACGGGATGAAATCGATCCGCAATACCGCTGGGATCTGACGGCGATCTTTGCCACGCAAGAGGATTGGGAACGGCTTTTTGCGGAGACGGAGGCGCTGATGGCGGAAGGAGAAGCGTTCCGGGGCCGTTTGACCGGGAGCGCGCAAACTCTGCGAGACTGCCTGGTCTGGGCGGACCGGCTGGAGGCCGGCCTGGAGGAATTATTTGCCTATGCCCGCATGAAGCGGGACGAGGACAATCGCGACGCCTTTTACCAAAATTTAACAGGAAGGGCTATGACCCTCGTCGTTCAGGCCGGCGGCGCGCTGTCGTTTATTGAGCCGGAGCTTCTGGCGGCCGAGGACGGCGTTCTGGAGGCGCTGCGCCGCGACCCGCTCCTGGCTGATTTCGCCCGGACGCTGGATGAAATTATCCGGAATAAACCCCATGTTCTTTCGCCGGCGGAAGAAAAACTGCTGGCCGCAACCGGCGAGCTGGCTCAGGGGCCGGGCAATATTTTTTCCATGCTGAACGACGCCGACATCAAATTCGGGGAGATTGAGGATGAGGACGGGCGCAAGGCGGAACTGACGAAAGGTTCTTATATCCGTTTTTTGGAAAGCCCCCGGCGCTCCGTGCGCGAGACGGCGTTCCGCGCCTTGTACCGCGCCTATAAAGCGCAGACGAACACGCTGGCTGCCCTTTACAACGCCAGCGTCAAAACAGACTGTTTTTACGCCAAGGCTCGCCGGCATCCTTCCGCTCTCGCGGCGGCCCTTTTTTCCGCCAATGTGCCGCCCGCGGTCTATGACAACCTCATTTCGGCTGTGCGCGAGTTCCTGCCGGATTTTTACCGCTATATGGCTCTGCGGCAAAAAACGCTGGGCTTGGGCGATTTACGCATGTACGACATGCATACGCCGCTCGTGCCGGAGGCGCGCGCTTTTTACACATATGAAGAAGCGCGAGACATTGTGCTGGAGGCGCTGGCGCCGCTGGGTGAGGAGTATCTGGATGTGTTGCGGCGGGCTTTCGCCGGGCGGTGGATTGATGTGCGCGAAACGGAGGGCAAGACGAGCGGGGCTTATTCCTGGGGGACTTACGCCTCCCACCCTTATGTGCTGCTGAATCATCAGGACACGCTGGATTCGCTTTTCACGCTGGCGCATGAAATGGGTCACGCCTTGCACACCTGGTATTCCAACGCGAATCAGCCCCATCGCTACGCCGGGTATAAGATTTTTGTGGCTGAAGTGGCTTCGACGCTGAATGAAACGCTGCTCATCCGTCATTTGCTCACCCGCGCGGCGGATAAGGAACAAAAAGCCTATTTATTGAACCATTACCTTGATCAATTCCGCGGCACGGTGTTCCGGCAGACGATGTTCGCCGAATTCGAAAAGCTGACGCACGCGGCGGCGGAGGCGGGGGAGTCGCTGACGGCTGAGATGCTGGGCCGGGAATACCGGGCTCTGAACGCGCTTTATCACGGCCCGTCTGTGACGCTGGACGCGGAAATAGATCTGGAGTGGGCGCGCATCCCTCATTTTTACAACGCCTTCTATGTTTACCAGTACGCCACGGGCTTCGCGGCGGCCACGGCGCTGGCGGAAGGGATTTTGCGCGAGGGGGAGCCGGCCGTGAAAAAATATCTCGCTTTTCTCAGCGGCGGTTGCTCCGATTATCCGCTGGCCTTGCTGCAAAGAGCCGGTGTGGACATGGCTTCGCCCGAACCGGTGCGCCGGGCGCTTGAGGTTTTTGCCGGCATGGTGAGAGAATTGGAAACCCTGCTTGAATGAACGTGAATCCAGTCTTGCCCGCTTATCTTGCCGTTATAAGCCTGCTCGCGGTTATCCTGACCGTTCACGATAAGAGCGCCGCCCGCAAAAGCGCTTGGCGCGTAAAGGAACGGACGCTGCTTGCGGTTTCCGCGCTCGGAGGCTCGGCGGCAATGCTCCTGACGATGCTCGCCGTCCGGCACAAAACGCGCCGCGCAAAGTTTATGGTCTTGCTGCCGCTGATGATACTGCTTCAGGTCGCAACCGCTGCGTTTGCGTTCAATCAGGAACTGTCGGTCAGCCGTTACAGCCTGGAAAGCAATAAAATCAACAGGCAAATCAGATTGGCGCTTGTAACCGACCTGCATTCCTGTGATTACGGCGCCGGGCAGCACGAATTGCTTGACGCCATTGACGCTGAACATCCGGACGCTATTTTTCTGTGCGGAGACATATTTGACGATAAGCTGCCGCCGGATAACACGACCGAGTTTATTGAGGGCATAGCGGCTAAGTACCCGTGCTATTATGTTTCCGGCAACCATGAGTTCTGGAGCGGAAAAGCCGATGATTTCAAGGCGGTTCTCGTGTCATACGGCGTGAAAGTATTGGCGGGAGAAAGCGATATTTTAGAAATTCGCGGTGATAAAATCCGCATAAACGGCATTGACGACCCTGATACAGACGCATACGCGAGCCGTTCCGCGCCATATGGCGAACAAATCAACCAGTTGAGCGCGGTGGTCGATAGAGAGATGTTCACGGTACTGCTGTCGCACCGCCCTGAACGCATAAACGAGCTTTTGCCGCTGAAGCCGGACCTTGTTTTGTCAGGGCACGCGCACGGCGGACAATGGCAGCTCCCGCTAGTCCTTGAAAATGGCTTGCTGTCGCCGAATCAGGGTTTATTTCCTAAATACGCGGACGGCGAATACTTCTTTGGCGATACGGAACTGATAGTCAGCCGGGGTCTGGCAAGGGAAACGACAGCGGTGCCAAGGATATTCAACCGCCCGGAAATAGTGGTTGTCATGTTGGAGTAGGACTTCAGAGAGAAATTATGTCCGATAATAAATATTATGTAAAGTAAATGCTCGACGTTGACTCGGCCCGTATCTTGCGACGCTCTCTGTTTCTTTATTTTTCTGGATTGACTGATTGTCTTGAATCGGCTACAATTAATCTGGGCAAAACAAGTTGCCCGATGCGCTCAAACGATAAGGAGGCTTCCGCATGGCGAAAAATTATTTTGAACGTGCCTTGGATCCCGAACTTTCCGGTGTTTTGACGAATCCGCCTTCCTATCTTGCCGCCTGGACCGATGAAAACGTAGCTAAAAAGACTCCGCGGGACATCACATTCCCACCTGCTCCGCCGACGCCGCCCGACCCAGAGGTCAATTTTTACAACAAGCTGATTCCCGGCCCGCCCGGCGCGCCGGAAGTCCGTGTGCGCATCTATGAACCCAGAACAAAAGCCGAAACGCTGCCCGGCGTGCTCTATTTACATTACGGCGGCTATTCCATTGGCACGCCGGAACACGAGGATCTGAATTGCATTCGCTATGTCAAAGAGATAAAATGCGTGGTTGTCTCCGTCGATTACCGTCTTGCCCCGGAAAACCCGGCTCCGGCCGCTTATGAGGACTGTTATGCCGCCCTTCTCTGGTTCGCGGAAAACGCGAAAGTCCTCGGCGTTGACGCAGCCCGGATCGCGGTCACGGGTTTCAGCGCCGGCGGCGGCCTGACCGTGGCCACGGTTTTGTTGGCTCGCGACCGCAAAGGCCCAGCCATAGCCTTCCAGATGCCGCTGGCCCCCACGATTGATGATCGGCTGCTGACGAAATCCACGGTGGAGTTTACGGATAAGCGCGGGCTCAACTACGAGTCCTGCCGCAACATCTGGAACCAATACCTCGGTGCCGGGCATGAAACCCGGACTGATATATCTATTTACGCCGCTCCGGCCCGCTGCACGGATTACAGCAACCTGCCGCCTTGCTACGCTTTTGTCGGCGGACTCGACCCGCATCGCGATGAAACAATCGCCTATATCAGCAATCTCGTTCAAGCCGGCGTCCCCGCTACTTTTTCCCTCTACGCCGGCGGCTTGCATGGTTTTGACCTGGAAAACCCGGACGCCGCTATCAGCCGTCACGCCGTCAAAACCTCCACCTGGGCCTTGAAACGGGCTTTGCGCTCCTGAACTGAAAGCCCGGCGTTCCCAAACCCGCCGAATATAAAAGATTGCGGCTTCCGCGCCGCAATCTTTTTTTTCGCTTGTCATTTTATTTCGTGCCAATTCCTTCGGAACTTTAAGGTCAGCCGTAACGAAATTCGATGCCCATGCCTCCGCTCGGGAATTCCCATTTATCCAGAACGGTTTCCCCGCCAAGCACACGGCAAGCTCCGCATTCAAAGCATCCGGCATAGTCAAAGCGGAAATTGCCCTGTTCGTCGATTTTATATAATCCGGCCGGGCAGGCCAGGGATAATTTATGATATTCCGCCGGGTCCGGG
>JAISQG010000175.1 GCA_031274335.1 Gracilibacteraceae bacterium | reverse complement strand
CGGTCAGTTACCTCACTTTCAGCAGGAATTTCGGCATCATCAGAGTTTGCGGCGGGGGCGGGTTCCTTAAAAAACGCAGGCGATGAGGGAAAAATTATGGGAGCGGTTTATCAGCGCGCCGCTTTCATCCGCGAGCGGGCACAGCTCCCCGCCCGCATAGGCAAAGAGGAAGGACGTGTCCGCCGGCAAAATTTCCAGAATCTTCTCTATTTCAGTGTCCGGCTTGGCGCCCAGGAGCAGATTGCGCATAACGCACGAAAAAATCAGCGCGCTGGAACCGCGCGCCGCCTTCACGGAATCAGCGAAGATTTCCGTCGTTTTGACAATGCCGTCGTAATTGAGCCGGTAAATGGCAATCCGGCCGCCCAGCGGCATTTCGCCCGCGAAAATCGCGTGCCCCTCCGGGGTGATGCTGTACAAAGCGCGCGCCACGCTCCCGGAACCGTCGTTGTAATTGACCATGAACGGCAACGGCAGGGTGCCGGTATCGCTGAAATGATCAGGGGGAACCCCTATGCTGGCGCAATATTCGAGAAAAGACATATTGTTCACACTTTTGAGCGTATAATTGTCCGCGTCCGTTATGACCCCGTAATTGCTTTGCACTTGCTCAAAATAGCTGACGCTGCCGCTGAAAAACTGCGGCGTCATGTCGCCCCACGCCATGATGAACGCGGCGACAGACTGCTCGGCCACTCCGTCCAGGATGACGCGGCTGTCGCGGTAATCCTCCGTTCCGTCGCAGGAAAGCGCCCCGAAAACCGGCGCGCCCCGGCAGACGCTGTTCAGGGCCGTGAGCATCGGCGGCACGCCGATGGAAAGCAGCATGGGCAAAAAAGCCAGGACGAGCGCCGGTTTTTCCGGCGAAATTTCCGCCCGCCGGCAGGCGGCGGCAATCGGGGCTTCGATGTCCCCCTCCCTGAGCGGCGCAGTCATGGCGGAGGAAAACCTGACTTCGTCGCTCGTCAGAACGGCCAAAGTGAACAACCCGTCGCCGCTTTCGCCACGCGCGGCGCAGCTCAGAGTCGTGCAGCCCGCCACCGCGAACGGCAGGCGGGCGCAAACGGCGGCCACGAACCCGGAGTCGATGAATTCGGCGGCGCAGGAAACAATGCCGACGGAATTACGCCGCAAGCCGCGCTCCATATCCAATTGGAGGCGCAGATCCTCCCACACGCTTTCAGAAAAATATATTTCCCGCGTACACGCCGTCAGCATTTTAATCATGAAGCTCCCCTTACCCTTTCAGCCGGAACATCCCGATCAGGTCATTCAGCATCGCGGATTGGCCGCTTAATTCCTCGGACGCCGCCGCGCTCTCCTCCGCGGTGGCGCTGTTTTGCTGGACGACCTGCGCCACCTGCTCAATGCCGACGTTGATCTGCTCGATCGCCATGGTCTGCCGGTCTGAGCTGGCGGCTATTTCGCTGGAAATTCGGCTCGAAGCCACAATGCCCTCGACAATCTCCCGGAGAGACTTGTCCGTTTCGTTCGCGATCTTGACGCCCAATTCGGCTTTCGTTATCGAATTTTCGATCAGGGAACTCGTATCCTTCGCCGCTTCCGCGCTTTTGGCCGCCAGGCTGCGCACTTCCTCGGCCACGACCGCGAAGCCCTTGCCGACCGCGCCGGCGCGGGCCGCTTCCACGGCGGCGTTCAAGGCCAGGATATTCGTCTGGAAAGCGATGTCGTCGATAACCTTGATCACCTTGCCTATATCCTGCGAAGCCGCGTTGATGTCATGCACCGCTTCCATCATCGTGCTCATCTGCGCGGAGCCCTGTTCCGCCTTGCTCCTGATATCGTCCGCCAGCGAGGCGGAATCGCGGGCCGAAGCCGCCGCCGCCTTGATCGTGGCCGACACCTCGCCAATGGAGCCGGAAAGCTGCTGCACGGAGGCAGCCTGCTCTGTCGCGCCCTGGGCCAAGCTTTGCGCGCCGTTGGCGATCTGCTGCGAGCCGCCGGAAACCTGATTGGCGGCGGAATTGATTTCGCCGAACATCTCGTTCAGATTGCCCACCATCGTTTGCAGGGCGTTGCCTATCGTATCGCTCGCGCCAAGCGTTTTCACCTCCGCCGTCAGATCGCGGTCGGCCACAGCTTGCAGCGTTTTTCCGTAATAGACGAATTGCTCTAACATTTGGATGAAAGCCCCGAGTGAGAGTGATATTTCATCTTTGGGAAAACGCGCTGCCTCGTGCATCCTGGCCCATTCTTCCTCGGTAAAGTTCAGATTGCCGCTGCCGCCGACCTGGCGCAAATAGCCCATCATCAAATTGACCGGTCGGGCGATGATGCCGGAAACATAGAGGCCGAGAACGATGGCGACGGCCAGCGACACGGCAATAACGGCCAGCAGGCCGAAGGAGGTCAGTCTGGCGTTGCGCGCTGTTTCTTCCGCCATTTCATCCGTGATATTTTCAAGGAAGCCGGTGAACTCATTGACGGCGGAGCGGAATTCACTCATCGGCACGGCAAATCCCTCCAAAGCGGCCAGGATTTCCGCTGCCTCGGCGTCCTCGCGCTCCAGAATAGCCATGAAGGCGTTGCGCTGCCTGATGTAGGCCTGATATTTTGGCTCGATATTGCTAAAAAGCTTCTGCCCCTCCGGCGTGATAAGCAGGCCCTTGATTTCGTCCATGAGGCTGTTGTATTCCGCCTCCAGCGTCGCTTGGGCCTCTATGTCCCCGCGCGCTCCTTCCCGGTCGTCCAGTGCCACATGCAAGGCCGCGCCGCGGATGGAGGCCCGCTGTTCCACCACGTTGCGCAAAGTGCGCGCGCTGCGGATGGCTGTGTTGGCGCGCGTATTGATCAGCGCGGCCTCATCCGCCAGATTCATCGCCGCGACCATGCCCACGACGCCCACCACAGCCGTCAAAATGGCTATGGACAGAAACCCCGCGATCAATTTTGTTCTCACCTTCATATTCTTCATTCCGGAATCCTTCCTCTCACAATAATTTTGGTATTGATTCGACTAATATTCAGCTGTTGCTGAATGAAGGCTCATACTAACCGCAAGCTCCTTATTTACCGGGAGCGAGTCGATATAGTCAATAATATCATAACTGTTTGCACTTGCCAACTCAATCGCGATGCCTTCGCCTCTGTTATTCAATGCGGGAATTTTGAGGAAGCGGCCAAAAACACGCCTTCCAGGGTCGGGTCAAAATGAGTGCCGCAGGCTTCCATGATGATCCGCACGGCCTGCTCGTGCGATAAGGGTTTTTTATAAGGGCGCTCGGAAATAAGGGCGTCATAAACGTCGGCAAAACTCATCAGGCGCCCCTGCAACGGGATATCCGTTCCGGACAGCCCGCGGGGATAGCCGGAACCGTCCCATTTTTCATGATGGGCGCCGGCCATGATTTTCGCGTGCGTCAAGAAGGCGCTTTCGCTCTCGCTCGTGCTGCTCTGGATTCTGTTGATGATTTCCTCGCCGTACCGGGCGTGTTTTTTCATTTGCTCAAACTCTTCCACCGTCAGTTTTCCCGGCTTCAGGAGGATGTTGTCGC
>JAISQG010000142.1 GCA_031274335.1 Gracilibacteraceae bacterium | reverse complement strand
CTTTTTCCGCTTCCGGCGTGGGCGGCGGCGTGGATGCGGGCGGTGTGGTGGCGGCGGGCGCCCCGCAGCCGGCCAGCAGAGCGAATACCAGAATACAGGCGAAGAGCGCGGCTTTTTTGGCTGGAATCATGTTGTGTTCCTCCTTTTAATTTACAGTAAATGTTACACGGGCAAACCTTTTAAAGCCGAATAGTCAGAAAAGCGCCTGTTTTCTGAATAGAAAGCAGACGCTTATAGCGGCCGATCGATGGCTGCGGGCATCCAGCTTTCTTGTATACGGAACTGCCCGCGATTGAACGAAACTCCATCAGAGGGAGTTACGATGATGAACTGTGCGGACAATTCCCAGATGTAAGGCCGCCCGGTTTCCTCAGCCGGCCCCGCGGCCGGAACTAATTCCGGCCGGGCGCGCGTCCCACAAGCCTGAGCATGGAAACACGCGCTCGAAAGTTGAATATGTTTTAAGTTGTTTTGTTTGCTGTGAGTCGTAAATGTTCACTATAGCAGAATGGGTATTCCATATTCAGAATCACACCCTCAGGATAACACGGCATCGCCGGCCCTGTCAATATGTTTTTTGTTACTTTTGATAATTTTTAATACTGTTCATGCCGCATCCTCTCTGGCGGGGGGTATTTGCACAACCGGGCGAGGCAAGCCTCGCCCCTACGGTCATAATGCCAAATCATTCCGAAAACGCGGCGCAAAACTTGACGGCGGCGTAAACGTAGTGTAAAATACCGGTTGGGGGAAGTTGACCGGGTGGTCGCGGAAACATGTGCCGAAAGGCCGTTTCTGAGGAAAGTCCGAGCTCCAGAGGGCAGGGCGCCGGGTAACGCCCGGTAGGGGTGACCCTGAGGATAGTGCAACAGAAATATACCGCCGCGCGAGCGGTAAGGGTGGAAAGGCGAGGTAAGAGCTCACCGGCGGCCGGGTAACCGGCCGGCCCTGTAAACCCCGCCCGGAGCAAGACCGAATAGGGGGAAATTGGAGCGGCCCGTTCCATCCCCGGGTATGGTCGCGAGAGGCCGGCGGAGACGCCGGTCCCAGATAGATGATCACCGCCCCGCGAGGGGAACAGAACTCGGCTTACAGGAGACTTCCCCCTTACATAAGGCTGTCTCTAAGTAATTTCACGGCCGGCACAGGCCGCAGGGCTCATATCCGGCATCGGCGGCTCCCGCGCGCGTGGCGAAATATATCCTGTTTTTCTCCGCCGGCAGGGTGCCGCAATCCGGCAGGTGAAATTTTCGGCTGCGCACATTGCCGATATATCCCGCGCCGCCGCCGGATTCCCTGCGCTCACCCGTGGGATTCGTGACCGCCTCCGCGTTTTTTTCCGCGGCCAATGTCACCGCGCGCCCGTCGCTCACGCAGGTGATCGTTCCCTGCATGTCGGTGCGCCAGACCCGGACTTCCGCGTCCCGCAGCCTGCTCAGAGTATTCTCGTGCGGATGGCCGTATGGATTGTCCGTCCCGCAGGAAATCACCGCGTGTTCCGGCATGATCTCCCGCAGAAACGGATAGGTCGTCGAGCTTTCGCTGCCGTGATGCCCTATTTTCAGCACCGTGCCGGCCAGATCATACCCGGCGGCCAGAATATCCGCCTCCGCTTCCCGCTCCGCGTCGCCCGTGAAAAGGAACGAGGTCGCACCGTACTCTATTTTCAGGACAATGGAATCGTTATTGTGATCCTCATATGATTTCAGCGGCCCTAAAACGCGAACCAGGGCGCTGCCCAGGGGAAATTCCGCGCCCGGCGCCGGCGTCAGGATTTCCAGCCCGCGCGCGGCGGCGGCCTCGGCAAAACGGCGAAAAGGAGCGCCGTCGTACTCCGTCACCGGACAATAGAGCGTATCGGCCGGCAAGGCGCGCAAAACTTCGGCCAGCCCGCCGGCATGGTCCTCATGCGCGTGAGTGCATATTATGTAATCAAGGCGGCCGACTCCGCGCGCCGCCAGAAAGGCGGCCACAGCCTCGCCGTCCGCCGCGTTCCCTCCGTCGATCAGCATGGCGCGGCCGTCGCAGAGGACGAGCGCGCAATCAGCCTGCCCCACGTCCAGAAAAAAGACCGTGAAGCCGCCGGGCGGCGCGCCGTTTTCCGGGCCGGCGAAAAAACATCCGCTCCCCAGAAGCAATAAAATTAAACAGAGTAAAACACGCCGCCGCCCCGTCATTAGCCCTGCCTCAGAGCCCGGCTTATTTCCTCCATGCGCGCTCCCCGCGAACCTTTCACCAGAACCCAGGCCGCCGGCAATTTTTCCCGCAGCACGGCCTGCGTCACGGCCAGGGCTTCCTCGTTGTCCCGGCAGGAAGTGACCGCCGCCGGCGGCATCCCCGCGGCCAGCGCTCCCGCGCTGATATGAGCGCCCAGCTCGCCTGTTCCCACCAAATGACCTATGCCCAGCGCGGCGGCGGCGGCGCCCACGCGCCGATGTTCCTCCTCCGCGGCCGCGCCCAATTCCAACATGCCGCCCAGCACGGCTACGGTGCGCGCCCCGCCCCGTTCGGCCAGCACGGCCAAAGAGGCGAGCATGGAATCCGGATTGGCGTTGTAAGAGTCGTCGATGATCGTGCCGTCCCGGCCCGCGAATACCTCCAAGCGGCCGGAAGAAAGCCGCGCCGTTTCCAGAGCCGCGGCACCCGCCGCCAGCGGGACGCCGAAACGCAGGCCCGTCGCCAGCGCGGCCAGCGCGTCCAGGACATTGTGTTCTCCGGCCAGCGGTAGCCTGACCTCCGCCGCCTGCGTTTTTCCGCCGCCCGCCGCCGCTTCCGCGCGGAAGCAGACGCCGAGGAACATGCCGGGGGCGGGCCGCAGATTCAGTCCTCGCACCTCGGGAAACGCATGCCGCCCGGCGGTGCCGTAGTAAATCTTCGGCCCGGGCCGCCGCCCGCCCAAAACGGCGCTCCACTCGTCCTCCGCGTTCAAAACGGCCGGGCCGTCCGGCGGCAGGCTCTCGACCAATTCCCATTTGGCCCGCGCGATGTTTTCCCTGCTGCCCAGCAGTTCCATATGCGCCGAGCCGATATTGGTCAGCACCGCGGTGTCCGGCCGGCAAATGCGGCAGAGAGCGGAAATCTGCCCCAAACCGCGCATCCCCATTTCCAGTACCAGCGCCTCGGCGTCGTCCGGCGCGTTCAGAACGGTCAGGGGCAGGCCGATTTCGTTATTGTGATTGCCCTCGCTTTTATATACGCGAAAACGGCCGGACAGCACCGCCGCCGTCAAATCCTTGGTCGTCGTTTTGCCGTTGCTGCCGGTGACGGCCACCACCCGCGCCCCCAGAGCGTCGCGTCGGAAGCGGGCCAGGTTTTGCATGGCGGCGAGCGGATCCTCCGTCACAATAATCGCCTTGCCCGGCGGCACGGCCGTCTCAAGGGCCGGGCCGCTCAAAGCCGCTCCGGCTCCCGCCGCGAAAGCCGCGCCGATAAAACGGCGGCCGTCCGCGCGCGCTCCGGGCAGGGCGACAAACAGCATGCCGGGCGCGAGCGCCCGGCTGTCAATCGCGCAACCGGAAAAAAGCGCGGCCGCCTCGCCGCGCAGCGCGCCGCCCGTGAGCCGCGCCGCTTCCCCGGCCGTCATGGCGCTCAATTATTTCACCCCGTCCGGCCGGCCCGCCAAGGCCAGCCGCGCTTCTTCGCGGTCGTCAAAATGGATTTTTTCTTTGCCGATGATCTGATAATCCTCATGGCCTTTGCCGGCAATCACCACTATGTCCCCCGGAGCGGCCAGGCCGATCGCCCGGCGGATGGCGGCCCGCCTGTCTGTCAAAATTTCCCAGTCGGTATCCGTCCCGGCCAGGCCGGGCAAAATATCTTCGATGATGGCTTCCGGTTTTTCTGTGCGCGGATTATCCGACGTGACGACGACATAATCGCTGCGGCGCGCCGCCGCCTCTCCCATGAGCGGCCGCTTGGCTCTGTCCCGGTCGCCGCCGCAGCCAAAAACCGTGATCAGGCGGCCGGCGCTGAGATCCCGCGCCGCGCGCAGCACATTTTCCAAGCCGTCGGGCGTGTGGGCGTAATCGACGATCACCTGAAAATCCTGCCCGCCCCTAATGCTTTCAAACCGCCCCGGCACCCCTTCCGGCGCGGCCAGCGCCCGCCGGGCCGCTTCCGGCGCGTACCCGCTTTCCAGGGCCCAAGCCCAGGCGGCCAGGGCGTTGTATACGCTGAATCGCCCCGGTGCCGCGGAGAAGATTTCTTCCTCCCGTTCCCCCCGCCGCGCGGCAAAACGGACACCGCCCGCTTCCTGCCTGATTTGCCCGGCGCGGTAATCCGCCGCCGGATTTTCCAAACCATAGGTGACGCGGCGGCAGGATACTCCGGCCGCCAGACGCTCGCCTTCCTCCTGGTCAATATTGATCAGGGCGAAAGCGCCCGGCGCCGGCGGCAAAACGGTGAAAAGCTTCGCCTTGGCTTGCCAGTAGCGCTCCATCGTGCTGTGATAATCAAGATGATCCTGGGTCAGATTGGTGAACACGGCGGCCGCGAAAGAGCAGCCGTTGACGCGCCCCAGGTCGAGCGCATGCGAAGACACTTCCATTATGACCGCGCGCGCGCCGCGCTCAGACATCCGGGCCAGAACGCACTGCAAATCCACCGCTTCCGGCGTCGTATGTTCCGTGAGCCAAGATTGCGCGCCCAGTCGCGCCCCCAGCGTCCCGATCAGCCCGGCCGGGCAGCCGGCCTCCCGCGCGATGCGCTCCATCAGATGCGTTGTCGTCGTTTTACCGTTCGTGCCGGTCACACCGGTTAAACGCAGACGGCGGCAGGGTTCGTCATAAAAGGCCGCCGCCAGATAACCGGCAGCCTCCCGCGTGTCGGGGACAATAAGCTGCGGAACCGCCGCGTCAAGTCGGCGGGAGACGACCAAAGCCGCCGCCCCGTTGGCCAGAGCCGCGGCCGCGAAATCGTGCCCGTCCGTCTGAAATCCCGGCACGCAGACAAAGAGGTCGCCTTCCCGCGCCCGGCGGGAATCGATTTTGATGCCCGTAACCGGAACAGAGGCCGTCAAAACGGCGCCCGGCACACGCGCCGCCAATTCGGCCAGATTTTTGGCCTTACCCGCGCGCATAAGCAAAAAAGCCGGTGATCGCCCTCAGCACATTGCCGACGGCGCCCAATTCCACTTCGTTTTCCGCTTCCGGCGGCTCGCTCTCCGCCGCTTCTCCCGGCGGCGCTTCCCCGGCCGGCACAATCAGGTCGCTGGACACATACATTTTATTGGCCGGCCGCACCATCCCCAGTTCCAGGGCCGCCTGTTCTATGCGCTCCACGGAACTGAGCTTGTCTATATCAATTTGCAGTATGCTGTTGCTGATGCGCAAATCATTCAGTTCGCTCTCCAACCGGTCGCTTTGCCTTTCGATGTATTCGGTATGCACGGATATGATGCCGATGGCCAGAAAAGCCAGCAAAAACGCCAGCACGCCGGCCGCCGCGCCCAGGCGTCCGCTCGAAGAAGCCTGCCGGCGCGTTTTTTTTCTGACGGCGGCTACAGGAACGGCGTCCTCTCCGGTGAGTTCGCCCGCATAATCATAGTTATAATCATAATTGTAATCGTAATTATATGAAAATTCGTCGTCGAAATAATATTCGTTCTCAGTGGAACGCGCTTGATTTTGCGCCGCTCGCATCACTCATCCTCCTGACTGTCCGTTCAACAATTTCTCCGCGCTGCGCAGCCTGGCGCTGCGCGCCCGCGGGTTGGCTTCTGTTTCCTGCGGATCCGGCTGCACCGGTTTTCTGATCCGCGCCGCGGCCTTTGCCCCGCAAACGCAAACCGGCAGACCCGGCGGGCAGACGCAGCGTCCCTTCCATCCGGCCAGGCGCTGTTTGACCATTCTGTCCTCCAGGGAGTGAAACGTGATCACCGCCAGCCGCCCGCCCGGCTCCAGCAGGCGGAGCGCCTGATCCAGCACCGCGTCCAGGGCGTCCAGTTCCCCGTTTACCGCAATCCGCAGGGCCTGAAATGTGCGTTTGGCCGGGTGCGGCCCCTCGCGCCGCGCCGCCGCCGGGATAGCCGCCTTGATCAGCTCCGCGAGCCGCCCGGTCGTCAGAATCGGCTCGGCCAAGCGAGCCTCCGCTATGCGGGCGGCAATGCGCCCGGCCCATTTTTCCTCGCCGTAAGAGCGGATGATTCCGCGCAATTCCTCCAGGGGCCATTCGTTGACGATGAGGCGGGCCGTGAGGCTTTGGCCGCGATCCATCCGCATATCCAGCGGCGCGTCGTGATTGTAGCTGAATCCGCGCCACGCGTCGTCCACCTGGGGGGACGAAATTCCCAGATCAAGCATGATTCCGCTCACGGCTCCGATCCCCAGCCCCGCGAGCGCCTTTTCCATGCCGGCAAAATTCTCCCGCAGCAAGGTCACGCGGCTGTCGGCGGCAAAGCGTTCCCGGCAGTGGGCGAGAGCCGTTTCGTCCCGATCCATCCCCACCAACCTGGCCGCGGGCAGAAGTTCCCGCAACAGCAGGGCGCTGTGGCCGCCGCCGCCCAGGGTACCGTCCACATAAACTCCGTC
>JAISQG010000128.1 GCA_031274335.1 Gracilibacteraceae bacterium | reverse complement strand
CCGCTCCCCAAGCGGCAGAAAATAGAGCGGGCCGCGCTGGAGGAATTTGCCGCGCACGGATATGACGGCTCGAATCTGAACCGCATCGTCGAGGGGAGCCGGATCGCCAAGGGCAGTTTTTACCAGTATTTCGAGGACAAAAAGGATTTGTATTTTCACCTGATCGAAACAATCGCTCAAAAGAAACTGCAATATCTAGAGCCGGCACTGCGCGATTACCGGCGGCACAGCTTCGCCTACAATATGGCCGAATTGTTCCGCCTGGCCTTCGCCTTTGCCGACAGCGATCCACTGCTGTACAAAATCGGCGGCGATTTTGCGCTCAGGCAAAAAGCCTTCGCGGACGAATTTCTGGAAAATTACAAACCGACCGCTTTTGACATTTACGGCAAACTGCTGCTCCGGGCGCGGGAAAACGGGGAATTGCGCGATGACGTCAATATTCCGCTGGCGGCGGCGTTCATCAACGTATTCGTCAGCCGCGTCAGCCTTGAGTTTATCCTGACGGAAAATAAGGAACAGCGCGAAACCATGGCGCGGGAACTGATAAAATTCGTGGAAAGAGCGGTGTTAAAGCCATGAGTGCCATACTGGAAGCGGAAAATCTGTCCCGCCGGTACACGGGCGGCGGCGTCCCGGTGTATGCCCTGCGCGAGGCCTGCTTCGCGATTGAAGCCGCCGAAGGTGTCGCCGTCCTCGGTCCGTCCGGCTCCGGCAAAAGCACCCTGCTGAACATTATCGGCGGCATGGACGCCCCCACCGCCGGACGCCTGAGTTACGCGGGCCGCGATATCGCCGGCTTCAGCCCAAAGGAGCTCACAGCCTACCGCCGGGACGTCGTCGGTTTTGTCTTTCAGTTTTTCAACCTCATTCCCTCCCTGACTGCGCTGGAAAACGTGGCCCTGGCCGCCGGCATCAGCCGGAACTCCATGCCGCCGCAGGAGGCGCTGGACATGGTGGGGCTGGCGGAGCGCAGCGGACATTTCCCTTCCCAGCTTTCCGGCGGGGAGCAGCAGCGTGTTTCCATCGCCCGCGCCATAGTTAAAAACCCGGATCTCCTGCTTTGCGACGAACCGACGGGCGCTCTCGATACGCAGAACAGCGCCACGGTCGTGCGTCTGCTGCTAGAAATGCGTGATCGTCTGCGCTGCCCAGTCCTTATCATCACGCATAACCCGGAAATCGCCCGCGCGGGCAACCGCGTTTTTCATATGAAAGACGGCTATTTGGAAAAAATTGTCATTAACGCGACTCCGGCCAGCGTGGAGGATTTGCAATGGTGAAGCTGCTCCTCGTCAAAATGCTGCGGGATATGAACCGCAGCAAGGCGGTTTACATCATCTGCGTGCTTGTCGCCGTCATCGGCTTCAGCGGCTATTCCCTCATGTCCATTGCTTACGGGCGGCTGATGACCACGCGGGACGCCTTCTTTGCCGCTACGGATTTTTCCGAAGTTTTTGCCGCTGTGCGGCAGGCGCCGCTGGGCCTCGCGGCCAAGCTCGCGGCCGTGCCGGGGGTGAGCCAGGTGGAGGGGCGTTTGACCGAAACGGCGCGGGTCAGCTCGCTCGGCGAGGAAAAAACGCCGGACGGCGCGGCCGAGCTCTTGCTCATTTCCATCCGGCCGGACGGCCTGAACCGGCCGTATCTGAGCGCCGGCAGCCTGCCGGCGGCGGGGCGGGCGCAAATGGTTCTCGGCGAGGGCTTTGCCGAAGCGCACGGATTGAAGGTCGGCGACTCGGTTTCCCTCATCGCGGACGGCCGGAGCATGGCCTTTGAGATCTGCGGCCTTGGCATATCGCCGGAGAACATATATCTGCTCAAAAACCTGGCCGATCTCCTGCCGGATTTGAGCGCCTACGACGGCGCTTTTCTGGATTACGGTACGCTTGCCGCTTTTTTGAGCAAAGAGGGAGCGGCAAATAATTTCGCTTTCACGCTGCAGCCGGGCGTCGCGCCGGGCGATGTAAAAGCGGCTATCGAAAATATCCTTGATCCTTATGTCTGCCAGCGGGTTTATGACCGGACGGAGCATGTTTCCACTTCGATGCTGCAGGCCGAACTCGACCAGTTGAAGCGGATGGCCGGCGTCATCCCGTTCCTTTTCCTGCTGGTGGCCGCCGTCATCTTGTACATTTCCCTGTTCCGCCTCGTGGAGCAGCAGCGCTCCCAGATCGGCACGATGCTGGCCTTGGGGTTTTCCCATCGCGCGGCGGGCCTCCATTACGCTTCGTTCGGCGCTTGCGCCGGATTTGCCGGAGGAGTGGGCGGCGGTTTGATCGGCATTGCCAGCGCCGTGCCGATATGGGAATATTATCTCACTTTTTTCAGAATGCCCCGCCTCGGCGAAGGGTTTGCCGCCGATTACCCCTATCTGTTTTCCAGCGCGGCTGCCGGAACGGTTTTTTGCGCCTTGATCGGGTGGCTGGCCGCCCGCGGTCTGACCCGCCTGCAACCGGCGGATGCCCTGCGCCCGGCCGCTCCGTCGAACGGACGCGCCGCGCCGTTGGAAAAACTGCCTTTTGTCCGCGCCATACTGACGCTGCCGGG
>JAISQG010000100.1 GCA_031274335.1 Gracilibacteraceae bacterium | reverse complement strand
CGGCCCTGTGCCTTTGGAATGAATTATTTGGTTAGCCGGGTTCAAATCCCCCAAACGGCTAAAATCAGCCGTATATATCTACGAAAACGGGATTTCAGAAACCGCGCTCTGAAATCCCGTAAACCCGCATGGATACCGGCTTTTTCAGCCCAATATCTAGATTGGACAAACAAGTTGGGGTGGGTGATGGGACTTGAACCCACGAGTGCCGGAGCCACAATCCGGTGCGTTAACCACTTCGCCACACCCACCGCGTCATCAACGAATGTGATTATATCATAAAGCCTGATGGGACACAAGCGAATTCCAAACCTATTTTTTATCCGCCCCATCCGCCCGTCTTGCCATCCGCCTCGAAGAATGATACAATCGAACTTGAACACACGGGAAAGGGCTGAGCATGACGGAAAACGACGGACGAGCGCGAAAATTGTGGCTGTATGACACGACACTGCGGGATGGCGCGCAGGGCGAAGGCATACAGTTTTCTCTTGGGGATAAACTGGATTATATCCGCTCCATGCAGGAATGGGGCGCACCTTATATCGAGGCGGGCTGGCCGGGGGCGAACCCGAAAGACGACGAGCTGTTCGCGGCCCTGCGGGCGGAGGGTGCTTTTGCCCGACCGGGGCGGATAGTCGCTTTCGGCAGCACTTGCAAAGCGGGAACTCAGGCCGCGCAAAGCCCGCTGCTCCAGGCGCTGCTGGCGTCGGGCGCGCCAACTGTGACCATTTTTGGAAAATCATGGGGCTTGCACGTGCGCGAAGTGCTGCGCGCGGACGAGACGGAAAATCTGCGCATTATCCATGATTCCACCGCTTTTCTGGCGCGGAGCGGGATTGAAGTTTTTTTCGACGCGGAACATTTTTTTGACGGCTGGAAGGACGACGGCGATTATGCCCGGCGGGTGCTTGAAGCGGCTCTGCGGGGCGGAGCGCGAGGCGTGGTGCTCTGCGACACGAACGGCGGCGCGCTGCCGGAGGAAGTGGAGCGGGGCGTGCGGGCGGCGCGGGAAACCTGCGGGCCGGAAATGCTGGGCATCCACGTCCACAACGACGGGGGCCTGGCGGTGGCCAACACGCTGGCGGCTGTGGCGGCCGGCGCCAACCAGTTTCACTGCTGCTGGAACGGCTACGGGGAGCGCTGCGGCAATGCCAACCTGGGCACGCTGGTCTCGCTTTTGCAGCTAAAAATGGGCCATGAGATCGTGAGCGCGGAACAATTGGCGCGGCTGACTCACCTGGGCCGCTATGTGGCCGAGCTGACGAACACTTTGTTCGACGAGCGGCAGCCTTTTCTCGGCCGCAGCGCCTTTGCCCACAAAGCGGGCATGCATGTGGACGCCGTGCTGAAAGACAGCCGGACGTTTGAACACATCGATCCGGCTCTCGTCGGCAACACGCGCCGCATCCTGATTTCCGAGCAGGCGGGGCGGGCCAATGTCTGGGAACGCATGCGCCGCCTCCGCCGGGATGTCGCGAAAGATCACCCCTTTGTCGCGGAAGCGATGCGGCGCATCAAGGAAAAGGAAAACGCGGGCTATCAGTTTGAGGCGGCCGAGGGCAGCCTGGATTTGCTCCTGCTGGATGTGCTGGGCGCGGACGCCGAGCCGTTCGTGCTGGAGGATTATCATGTGTGGAGCGACCCGGCCCGCGGCCAACTGGATTCGGTGGCCGTCGTCAAAGTGGCGGTGGGAGGCGAGTCCGTGCATATGGCCGCGGAAGGGGATGGGCCGGTCAACGCTTTGGACAAGGCGCTCCGGCGCACGCTGGCCACGTTTTTCCCGGCGCTGGAGCAAAGCGAGCTCATCGACTACAAGGTGCGCGTACTCGACGGCTCCAGCGGCACGGGCGCTCAGGTGCGCGTGCTGGCGGAGACGAGGTTCGGCCAGTCCAAATGGGGGACGATCGGGGTTTCGGCCAATATTTTGCGCGCGAGCGCGAAAGCGCTGATTGACGCCCTTTACGTCGTGATCCTGGCGGAGCAGGGCCGGCTTTGAGGCTGGCATTTGCATAAAAATAAAATCAGGACGAATCAGCCGGCGACAAATACACGAATTTTTCTTTATAATGAGGCAAATCCACCACTCCATGGTATTCTCCCGGAGTCACGGCGGCAAATGTCTTGAATTCATGCGTAAAATGGGACTGGTCGCAGTATCCGTACTTTGCCGCAAGGTCAGACAATCGGTCGCAGCCGTTTGCGTTCATATTGGAAAGCAGCGATTGAAAGCGCACATGTTCCGAAAACACCTTGGGCGACAGTCCCAGATTTTGCTTGAAAATCCGGTTGATATAGCGCGCGGAATACAGGGTTTTTTTCTCCAGATCCCGCACGCGCGCGCCTCCGCCAAGCTCGCACACGATTTGCGTGAGCATCTGAAGCAGCTCGCTGCACCGCCAGGCGCCGCCTATGTAATCCCGAAGCAGGATGGTTCTGTCCACAAAGTCCTGGGTTCCGGCGATGTTTTCCAGAAGCCCGGCTCCGCCGGAAAGCTCTCCGATGCCAACGCGCCTGTTTACAAGCTCAGGTATGGAAACCTCGAGTCTTTCCGGCAGAAAGCCCGGCAAAAACCGCACGCCGAAACAGCGGCTTCCCTGCCGCAAAGACAAGGATTCGCCTTTTGTCACCATTCCGCAGAGATGGCCCTCAATCTCTCCGCCGTATTCCGTAAACAGCATATCCACACAGCCGTCCGGCACGGCGACGCTATGCCTGGCATCGCCATTATCGGCGGTAAATGAGTAATAATGGGCAATCGGTTCGTCCCCGCCGAGGATTTTGTAGTATTTTGTCGTGTTCACCAGAAAAAACGGCTGAACAGGACACATGCTCTTTCGCATAAAACCACTCCAAAACAAGAATGGCGCATACCCGCAGAAGGTATGCGCCATTGCACTGCGAACAGTTTAACAAGGAATGGCGGCAATGTCAAGCAGCAATTTGCGGCCGCTGCCACAACAAGCTCGACCGCGGTTAAAAAAATCGCGAAAAACTTCTTCCTGTGACTTAATTTATGACCGAACACCCCGATAAAGTAAATGAGAACACTCGACAGTCTTATGCGGACATTGTTGGGGAATGGAGACCCCGCCGGGCCATTTGGAAGCTAGCGCCGATTGGCCTGCGCGGGGCGCTCCGCGAAAATACACCAGCGGCCGGAGAGCCGCCGACCGGGGAAGGAACCCTGGGTTAAGAAAAAGGAGGAACCTAAACTATGGCAAGAATTCAACACAATATCCCGGCGCTGAACTCGTACAGGAATCTGGCCGTGAACAGCGGCAACCTGGCGAAAAACCTGGAGAAACTCTCGTCCGGCTACCGGATCAACCGCGCGGGCGACGACGCCGCCGGTCTGGCGATTTCCGAGAAAATGCGCGCGCAAATCACGGGCCTCGACACGGCCATCAAGAACGCCCAGGACGGCATTTCCGTCATCCAGACGGCGGAGGGCGCGCTGACCGAGACTCATTCCATGCTGAACCGCATGGTCGAGCTCGCCACCCAGGCCGCCAACGGCATTTACGGCGACGCGGAACGCGCCAACATCCAGATGGAGATCAAGGCGCTGAACTCGGAAATCA
>JAISQG010000097.1 GCA_031274335.1 Gracilibacteraceae bacterium | reverse complement strand
ATTCGGCTCTGCGGGAAATCACGAATATCATCAGCGGCAACGCCGCCTCCAAGATCGCGGAAGCCGGGGGAACCTGCGATATCACCACCCCCACGCTGTACCGGGGGCAGCGGCCCGTTCCGGACAGCGGCAGGGTTATGAAAAGCGATTTCGGCTCCTTTGTGATTTTTCTGAACGACACTGCCTGAAGCGGCACTTCATATTAAGCCCAGGGCGCGCAGCCCATAGATAAAAAGAACGAGGGTAACGGCGGCCGCCCCCGTGCTGAACACCACGATTTGCGCCGCCAAATCCGCATCCGCTTCCGACTGCAGGGCCATCTGATAGCTGCTCACGGCGACGGGTGCCGCGAACATCACCGTCAGCGCCAAAAGCTCCGCGCCGCGGAACCCGGCCAGAACGGCGAGGCCTATGACCAGGACCGGCGCCACAATGAGTTTGGCCGGCAGGCATACGGCTAACTGGCGCTTGTTCTCTCCGACGCGGCTGAAGCGAAACGAACCGCCCAGCGCGATCAGAGCGAGTGGCATCGCCATGGCCGCGATTTCCGCCAGGGTTTTTTCTATGACGACAGGGATTCTGATGCCGACCGACACAATACCAATGGAGAGCAGGCTGGCCACGATCAAAGGGTTGGCCGCAATGCCCCTGAGCAGCTCCGGCCAGCGCGCGCGGCGGGATGTGAACAGCTCCAGCGCGCAGACAGCGAGCAGATTGTAAACCGGAATGACGACGGCCACGAGTATGGAGACCACGCCGGGACCTTCTTCCGGGAACACAAATGTCACAATGGGCACGCCCATGAGGATAAAATTGCTGCGGAACATGCCCTGCACCATCACGCCCCTTTTGCGCGGGGATTTTTCGATGAGCGGAACGATGAGGCAGAGCAGGAAAAAAAGCGCGATAAGGCAACCCAAAGCGAAAAGCAGCAATGTGAAATTCGCGACATTCCCGACTTCCGTATGATAAATATTTACAAACAAGAGGGCGGGAAGGAAAAAATTAAAGCACAGAGCGTTCGCTTTTTGCAAAAAGGCATCGTCCACCAGCCCGCGGCTAAAGAGCAGAAACCCGGCGGCCATCAGGAGGAAAAGCGGGGCCACCGCGCCGAAGGCGACACTGAGATGTTCCATTACATATTTTTCATGGGCACGAGAAAAGGAAGAACCCGCGGCGCGACGGAAACGGTCAACTCCCGCAAGCGCTCAATTTCTCCATCCATGCTGACCGTAAAGTCCCGCACGCCCGTTAGCGTCATAGCTTTCGCGCGCGTATAAATAAGGATTTTCTTGAAAATCGGCATTTCCACATGGCGACCCTTTTTGAAAAACGGAATCAAAGTGGCCATCCTGAGCCGGGAAATGCCGTTGACCAGGCAGCAGTCCATGTAACCGTCATCCACACGCGCATGGGGGGCGCCATAATAGCCGCCCCCATAGCTGACGCCGTTGCCGGCGAGCAAAAGCAGAAAACGCCCCTCATATTCCTTGTCGTCAAGGCGCAGACGGAGCGTCATATCCTTTTTGCCGAGCAGACAGCGCGAAAGGGCCAGCGAATAAAGCGCCGGGCCGTGCAAACTGGTCACGGCTTTGAGTTTTTCCATCCGGCGGGCCACTTCGGCGTCAAACCCGGCGTTGCACATATTGATCACATAACGAGAACCGGCGCACAACAAATCGACCGGCAAGGGAGAGGCCGAGAGCTGTGCGCCTATGTCCGTGAAATCAACCCCGGCCGGGAAATTATTGATAAAATCATTGCCCGTCCCTTGGGGGACGAAGCCCACTGCCGCCTGAGATCCGGCGTCCATGACTCCGTTCACGACCTCGTTCAGGGTTCCGTCACCGCCGCAGGCGTAAAAACGCAAGGCCGCCGCAGGGCCGCGTTCTCTGCACATGTCACGAGTATAGGCCCACGCGTCGCGCGGCCCTCTGGTAATGTAAAACGCCGCATGGAGGCCACGCTCCGCCGCGGCGCTTTCAATTTGCAGACAAAACTCACCGTCAACATCACCCCGCCCTGCCTTGGGGTTGATGACAAAATAATGCTCCATAATCCCGCCTGACTAATTGACGCTTATTTGACGCTCATTTGACGCACAGCACCCAGACCAGATACAGCGCTCTTTTCAGAACGCCGGGCGACAAGACGGCAGCCGCTCCGGCGCAAAAGGAGATCGCCGCCGCCGGGCCGATGGATTTCAGCGGATGATCAGTCTTGCGCACAGGAGCATGCCCCCCCCTATGATGAACATCACGACGGCCGTCACGAAAGCGGCCAGGAACGGGAGCATCAGCAGACACAGCCCTTTATAAATACCAATGATGACGAATATAAAACCGGCCCCGGCCACGAAAGCAGCCAGCAGAACCATGCCCACGGCGAGCGCCAGAAACAGCAGTTTTTTGCGTAAAACAGTGAATTCCTTGTTAAAAAGGTCGATCAGTTTCACAATAAAGTCCGCGAATGTTTCCATAGTACAATCCCCTTAACCTTTAAATTTCCGCAAATTCCAAACGCCGCAAACTATTTACAGATGACCCGTCACCTCCCCGCGCTGTTGTTATATAGAATTTTACACTTTTTTCTTGCTGAAATCAATCTTTTTGCCGAAAAATTTTTGACAACGCCCCGCGACAGTGCTATGCTGAATGCTGACAGGCAATTCCCCGGGAAGGAGACGCGCGGTTGAGCCTCACGGTGTCCAATCTGTCCAAAGCATACGGCGCGAAGCCGGCCGTCCGGGATCTCAGCTTTTCGATGCCGGAACCCGGCGTTTTTGGATTGCTCGGAACAAATGGCGCCGGCAAAACGACTTCCATCCGTATGATGCTCGGCATTATCCGGGCGGATGAGGGCAGCGCCCTCTGGAACGGGATTCCCATCAGCCGGGAAACGACGCCGTTCGGCTATATGCCGGAAGAACGCGGTCTTTACGCGAAAGTCAGCGTAGCGGAACAACTCGTCTACTTCGCGATGCTTAAGGGCATGAGCAAGGCGGAAGCCGAAAGCTCCGTCCGAACGTGGCTTGACCGTCTCGGCATGGCGGAATACCGCAACGCTCCGGCGGAGAGCCTTTCCAAAGGTAATCAGCAGAAAATACAGCTCATCGCCACCCTGACGCCCAAGCCCAGGCTTTTGGTGCTGGACGAACCCTTCAGCGGCCTTGACCCGCTTAACACGGAGATATTGCGCGAGCTCATCAGCGAATTGGCTGCGGAAGGCATGTACATCATCATGAGCAGTCATCAGATGGCTACGGTGGAGGAATTTTGCGGAGACATCACTATCCTGCATCGCGGCCGCCAGGTGCTTTCCGGCAGCCTGAGCGCTATCAAAGCCGGCTACGGGCACACGAGACTTTTGCTGGCCTGCCGGGAGGATGTGGCGGCGATAGCCGCGGCCTGCGGATTGCGGGCGGCGGGCGGCGCGAACGAATACCGCATCACGGGGGACGAGATGGCGGGGCGTTTCCTGGCTGCGCTGGCGGCAGCGAATATTCTGCCCGCCCGCTTTGAAATAACGGAGCCGTCCCTGCACGAAATTTTTCTTTCCGCCATCGCCGGGGAGGATGAAGTTTGAAACAGATTGGAACAGTGTTCCGTTTTACGCTGAAAAACGCGCTCCGGAGCAAGGCTTTTATCATTTCCACGCTCATCGTTTTGATTATTCTCACATTTATGAGCCTGGTTCCCCGCATGCTCACAGCCGCGCAAAACGCCAGGGTGGCGGGCGGTGATTCCCGCAGCGGCCTGATTTGCTATTACCTCGATCCCTCCGGCGAGGTTCCCGGCGCTCTGGCAGCTCTAAGACGGGAATTCCCGAACATGGAGTTTCGCGCCGCCGTCAGCGGGGAGCGCGCCCGATATGAGGAGGAAATCCGTCAGGACGGCAAAACCTCGCTCATCATCGTGGAAAAAGGAGACCCGCATCCCGCCGTCGCCATTTTGACCAAAGACTTCCTCTCCGACATATCAGGCGAATCGGCAACGAGGGTCATAAGCCGCGAATATACAGCCGCCTTGCTCGCGGAGCGCGGTTTTGACGAGGATGCTATCGCCTTGGCGCGGACAGAATTATCATTTACGAGCGAACATCTCAGCAAAATGGAAGCCAACGGCTATTCCATAGGCTTGGCGCTCTGCGTGTTGCTTTTTGGCATGATATATCAGTACAGCGGGTTGGTCGCCTCCTCCATCGCCACGGAAAAAG
>JAISQG010000081.1 GCA_031274335.1 Gracilibacteraceae bacterium | reverse complement strand
GCGACAATATCCTGGCCGGGCCGGGCGGTGGCAGCGTGACCGTGACGGGCAAAGGCAATTACACGGGCACGGCAACGCGGGATTTTGACATCGCAAAAGCAGATACGACCGTGACGCTCACCGCCGTGCCCGGCGGGGATGCCGCCTATGGCGACATCGTTACGCTGACGGCGGCGATCAACGGCGGCTTTAATCCCGCGGGAACCGTGACATTTTGGAACGGTCCAGCCCAAAACGGCGAACCCAAAAACGTATCGGGCGGCCGGGCGGAGACGTCGCTGACCGATTTATCCGTAGGCGAGTACAATTTCACCGCGATATACTCCGGCGACGACAATCACAACGAAAGCCAGAATATTCTGGATAATTATGATATCACGAAAGCTGCGCAGGCCGCGCTGACGATGGACAGCCCCGGCGCACAAGCATGGGGCAGCGGTGGTTTTGCTCTGTCCGCCGCCGGCGGCAGCGGCGAAGGCGCAGTCACGTTTTCCGCGCCGGACAACGATACGCTGTCGGTCTCGCCAAGCGGCGAAGTGACGATTCTCGGCGCGGGCAGCGCCGAAGTCACGGCGCATAAGGAGGGCGACGAGAACTACAACCCGACTTCGAGCGCGCCGCTGGAAATAATCATAGAGCCGCGTGACATCTCGGAGGCGTTCATCGGGATCACGGGCGGCACAGTCTACACGGGCGGGCAACTCAAGCCGGAATTTGCCGTGTCGGACGAAGGCGCGGCGATCACGGATGAGGACTGGCAGCTTGCGGCATGGGGCGAAAACATCGGCGTTGCGGGCGGCGGCAGCGTTACGATAAGCGGCAAGGGTAATTACGCCGGCCAGAAAACGCAGAATTTTGCCATAGAGAAAGCAATGCCGGATTACACAGTCCCGACGGGGCTGAGCGGCAGACTGGGCCAGCCGCTGTCAAGCATTGATTTGAGCGCTTTCGCGGGCTTTGCCTGGCAGAACGGGTCGGTGACGCTGGCGGAGAGGGGCACGCACAGCTTCATGGCGGTGTTCACGCCAAGCGACACGGCCAATTACAATTCTGTGAGCGACATTCCGGTCGATGTCGCGGTTTTGGCGCCATATTATCAGAGCGACAGCGACGACGGGAGCCGGACAGCGGTCGATCCGTCTGCTGAGGACGGCAGTCCCGTCTCTTATATCTACGGCGCGGACCGGGTGGGAACATCCGTCGCCATTGCCAAAGCCGGCTGGGTTTCGGCGAACACCGTGATCCTTGTCCCCGGCGGCATGGATGCCCTGTCCGCGGCTCCGTTGGCCGGACAGGAGGACGCCCCGATACTGCTGGCGTTGAACAGCACCATCCGGGAAGACGTTTTAGCGGAAATAGCGCGGCTTGGCGCGGGCAAAGCCTATGTGGTCGGCTCGCTTGGCCGGGTCGTGGCCGACCAGCTTAAAGCACGCTTCCCGCAAATGGAAATCATCGTTTTGCAGGGGCGGAATCGCGTGGAAACAGCCGCTCTGATTAAAGAACGCATCACCAACCCGAAAGGCACGTTCGTCGTGGGCTACGACGCCATCGCCGACGCGGTTTCTGCGGCTTCCTACGCAGCGGCCAACGGCTATGTGATCCAGATCGCAGCGCCGGACGCCAGCTTCAGCGGCGACGCCTCCCTCGGCGGCTACACGCTCGGCGGCCCGGCGCTCGTGCGGGACGTGGCCGGGCTGCCCAGGCTTTACGGCAGCGACCGCTACGCCACAAATTACGCTGTGCGCGACGCCCTAAGCTTTGCGTATGAAAACCTGTATTTCGCGAACGGCGTCACCCTCGTGGACGCGCTGACCGGCTCGGCCCTCGCGGCCAAGACCAAGTCGGTCATCCTGCTCGCGCCGGAAAATGACCCGGAAAGCCTGGACTTCGGCCCGGCGAAGCCGGAAACCAGAATTTACGGTTTTGGCGGCCCTGGGAAATAGTTTTGACGGCTCGCTGACACAAATCCAATAGCCGAAAAAAAGGAAGCACCCTTGAGTTCAGTGATCTCATGGGCGCTTCCTTATTAATTTAATCTATCATTCGGAAACCATGCAGGTTGCTTACATCATGCCGCCCATGCCGCCCATGCCGCCCATACCGCCTGCCGCGGCCATCGGGTTTTCTTTTTCGGGCAAATCAGCCACCAGGCATTCCGTCGTCAGCAACATGGCGGCGATGGAGGCCGCATGCTGCAACGCAGAACGGGTCACTTTGGCCGGGTCGATAATGCCGACGCTGATCATATCTTCGTATTTTTCCGTGTGCACGTTGAAACCGGTGCCGCGTTTCGCTTCCATGACCTTTTCCACGACGACGCTGCCTTCCAGCCCGGCATTCGTCGCTATCTGGCGCACCGGTTCTTCCAGCGCGCGGCGCACGATGCGCGCCCCGGTCGCCTGGTCGCCCGTGAGCTCCAGTTTGTCCAGCGCGGGGACCGCGTCAACGAGAGCCGTGCCGCCGCCGGCGACAAAGCCTTCTTCCACAGCGGCCTTCGTCGAAGCCAGCGCGTCCTCAATGCGGAGTTTTTTCTCCTTCATCTCGGTTTCGGTCGCGGCGCCGACTTTGATGACCGCCACCCCGCCGGCCAGCTTGGCCAAGCGTTCCTGCAATTTTTCCTTGTCAAAATCAGAGGTCGTATCTTCAATCTGACGCCGGATGGACTCAACACGGTCCTTGATGTCCTTTTCCTTGCCCTCGCCGTCCACAATCGTCGTTTCCTCTTTGCTGATGATAACCTGGCGGGCGCGACCCAACTGGCCCAATTCGGTATTCTCCATTTTAAGTCCGAGCTCTTCCGTGATAACCTGGCCGGCCGTCAAAACAGCAATATCTTCCAGCATGGCTTTGCGGCGGTCGCCGAAGCCCGGCGCTTTCACGGCCACACAGTTGAAAGTACCGCGCAATTTGTTCAGGATCAGCGTCGGCAACGCCTCGCCTTCCACATCCTCGGCGATAATGAGCAGGGGCTTGCCCGTCGTTACAACCTTTTCCAAAACAGGCAAAATTTCCTGAATTGAGCTGATCTTCTTGTCTGTGATCAGGATATAGGGATCGTTCAGCACGGCCTGCATTTTTTCCGTATCTGTCACCATATAAGCCGAAACATAACCGCGGTCAAAACGCATACCCTCGACGGTCTCGGTCTCCGTCGTCATGCCTTTGGCTTCCTCGACTGTGATAACGCCGTCATTGCCCACGCGGTCCATGGCTTCCGCGATCATTTTGCCGATTTCCGCGTCACTCGAAGAAATAGCCGCTATCTGGGTAATATCTTCTTTGCCGTTGACCTTCCTCGCGTTGCCCTTTATGTCTTCGACCACAACTTCAACGGCTTTTTCAATCCCCTTCTTGATCTCCATCGGGTTGGCGCCGGCCGCCACGTTTTTCAGCCCTTCGCGAATAATGGCCTGAGCCAGGAGCGTCGCCGTCGTCGTGCCGTCGCCGGCCACGTCGTTCGTCTTCGTCGCAACTTCTTTCACGAGCTGCGCGCCCATGTTTTCATAAGGATCTTCCAGCTCAATGTCCCGTGCGATCGTCACGCCGTCGTTCGTAATCAGGGGGGAACCGTATTTCTTGTCGAGCACCACATTGCGCCCTTTGGGACCAAGCGTGATGCGCACCGCGTCGGCCAGCTTGTTCACGCCCCGCTCCAGCGCATGCCGCGCTTCTTCATTGAAAATAATCTGTTTCGCCACTTCTTCGTTACCTCCTCAGTTTGTTAAACTTTGCCTTGTCCCGCGGGACTCATTTTTCCACAACGGCCTGAACATCGCTTTCGCGCAGAATCAGGTATTCCTCGCCGTCAAACTTGATTTCCGTGCCGGAATACTTGGAGTAAATCACTTTGTCGCCCACCTTGAGATCCATGGGCAGCCGCTTGCCGTCGTCGTCGAATTTTCCCGGGCCAACGGCAATAATCTCGCCCTCAAGAGGCTTTTCCTTCGCCGTGTCAGGCATGATGATGCCGCCCTTGCTTTTTTCTTCCTTTTCCACGGCCTTGATGATCACGCGGTCACCTAACGGTCTGAGTTTCATAAACTTGGTTCCCTCCTTGAAAATGAAGTTCGTCTCTCGTTGTCAGCACTCACCTTTAACGAGTGCTAACATTCTTCTTGTATGATATTCCTTTATCCGGAGATTTGCAATCCCGTTTATCCGCAGATATCACCTGTTTTTCTGTTTTACTCGGGTTTATCGCCAAATATCTCTCTATTGCTCCTTATTTCGTTGTTTTTCGCCTTTTTCAGCAGGTCAAATCTTTTAGAATATCATCGTAAATGCCCGTGATAACCGGGTAGGCGGCCTCCAGGCCGAAAAGCGCGGCCCGCGCCCGCGCCTGTTCGCCCAGCCTCGCCCGGCGCGGCGCGTCCGGCGCCAGGTCCGCGATAAGCGCGGCCAGGGCCGCCGCGTCTCCGGCCGGAAAAATCTCCCCCGTCACTCCCGGCACGACAAGCTCCCGGTGCCCCCGCGCGTTTGATGCCAGAGCCGGCAGGCCCGTGGACATCGCTTCCGTCAGGTGAAACGGCAGCCCTTCGCTCAGGCTGGTGGATATAACCATATCCGCCGCCCGGTAAAAGGGGAGGACATCCCGCACATAACCCGGGAAAACCACCCTGGCCTCCAGCCCCGCCGCCCGGGCCTCGGCCCGGCAGGCGGCTGCTTCCTCTCCGTCGCCGGGCAGAAACAGCCGCCACGCGAGCGCCGGGCGCTCCCGCGTCAGGAGCGCCAGCGCCCGCACCGCCTGGCGCTGGTTTTTGCGCGGTGAAAACTCAGCCGCATAAACCAGCGCCAGGTCGGCCGGGCCGAGGCCCAGGGCGGCCCGCTCCCGCTCCCGCTCCGCGGCGGAGGTGGGCGGGAAACGCGCCAAATCCACGCCCATGCCGAGGATCAGGCGCGGTTCCCGGCCCAGGCGCCGCGCCGCCGCGTATTCATAGTCGTCCCTGTTCATCAGCAAAAGCCAGTCGGTGCGGCGCGCCGTCAATCGCTCCGCCGCCCGCAACAGCGCGTCCCTGGCCGGCCGACTTTCTGCCCTCGTCTTGGACCGGCCGGCGGCGGAGCGATCCTCCGCCGCAAATAAATACCCGTGCACGGTATTCATCACCCGGAGCCTTCCCAGCCCCGGCCCCATAGCCGCCAGGCGCAGAAAAAAGGCCGCCAGCGAAGTATGCGCGCTCACGAGCGCGTAACTCTCCCTCCGCAACAAACGGTAAAACCGCAACGCGGCGCGCCAGTTGCGCGCCGCGGTCATGCTTTTGACCAATGGCACCGTCCAAACGGCATCCGCCGCTCCCACCGGCAAATCCGCCGCCTCCCCGGACGCCGCCGCGTGAACCTCTATCCCCCTG
>JAISQG010000057.1 GCA_031274335.1 Gracilibacteraceae bacterium | reverse complement strand
CCCGGATGGCCGCCCGCGTGGAAATGTCAACGCAGGCCGCGTAATCCGGCTTGCCCGTGCCTTCCATGATGCCCGGTATTTCCCGGAACTGACGGCGCACTTCCTCAATCATGTCAAAGGCGGCCTTGCCCACGGCCTGCATGGCGAAGGCTGAAAAAAGGAAAGGCAGGGCGGCGCCAAGGAAGAGCCCTATAATCGTCGTCGGGTTCAGGATGTCGATCTCCTTGATCCCCGCCAGCTCGGCGTAGGCGTTAAACAAAGCCAGCGCCGTCAGCGCCGCCGAGCCGATGGCAAAGCCCTTGGCCACCGCCGCCGTCGTGTTGCCGACCGCGTCAAGTTTGTCCGTCGTTTTGCGCACATTCGGCTCCAGCTCCGCCATTTCCGCGATGCCGCCCGCGTTGTCCGCCACGGGGCCGAAGGAGTCGATGGCCACGATGATGCCGGCCGTGGAAAGCATGGCCATGGCCGCCATAGCAATGCCAAAGACGCCCGCCGCCTGATGAGCGGCATATGTCGCGGCGCAAATCGTCAAAACCGGCAGCGCCGTGCTTTTGAGCCCCACGGCCAGCCCAGTGATCAGCGTCGTGGCCGCGCCTGTTTCCGCGGCGGCCGCGATGGACTGAGCCGGTTTTTTCTGATTGGATGTGTAATATTCCGTGATAAGACCGATAAGAATGTTCACGGCCAGACCGCAGATAATGGCGATAAAAACGCGGTTCGGCGTGATGACCTGTCCGCCGGGCGCTATGTGTTCCGCCGGCAGCATGAGGTGGACTAGCGCAAAAGCGCCGGCCGCCGTCAGGATGTTCGTGCCCCACAGGCCTTTGTTCAGGGCCATTTGCGGGTTGGCTTTTTCGCCGGTGCGCACAAAAAAGCTGGCGATAATGGAACTGATGATACCGACGGCGCCGATGGCGAGGAAAAGCCATTCGCCCACGCCCCGGCCTTGGAAAACCGAAAAACCGATGAGCATGCCCGCGATAGTCGTCGCGGCATAAGACTCGAAAAGGTCGGCCCCCATGCCGGCCGTGTCGCCGACATTGTCGCCTACATTGTCGGCGATGACAGCCGGATTGCGCGGATCGTCCTCCGGGATGCCTGCTTCGACCTTGCCCACGAGGTCGGCGCCCACGTCAGCCGCTTTCGTGTAAATGCCCCCGCCGACGCGGGCAAAGAGCGCGATGGCGCTGGCGCCGAAAGCAAAAGAGTTGATCGTTTCCGCGTCGCCGAACAGCATGAAAAGCCCGGCCACGCCCAAAAGCCCCAGCCCGGCCACGGACAGGCCCATGACGGCGCCGGCGCGGAACGAGACGCCGAGAGCCTTGTTCAGGCTGGTGCGCGCGGCTTCCGTCGTGCGGGCGTTCGCGCGCGTCGTGATCGACATGCCGACATAGCCGGCGACAGCGGAGGCCGCGGCGCCGGTCAGGAAGGAAACGGCCACCTGCCAGTCTTTGGCGAACAGCAGGACGAGAAAGATCACGATCACGAACGGAATCAGCGTTTTGTACTGGCGGTTCAGATAGGCCATCGCGCCTTCCTGAATAGCTTTGGAAATTTCCTTCATCTTGTCGTTGCCGGCGCTCTCTTTCAGGACGCTGCTGGCAAAACCCGCCGCGGTTGCCAGGCTGACGGCCCCGACCGCGACCGCGATCAAAGGTATTGACTCGAAATCCATGATTTACCTCCAGATGATATTAGGCAGCGCCTTATTTGAAAAAGACGGACAGCGCGAGAGAACTCGCCAGAAACAGCACGGCAAAAACCACTCCGAATTTGGCTATGGCGCCCTCCTTGCTTTTCGCGGCTTTACCAAAAAACTGCTCGCCCGCGCCGGCGATTGAGCCGGAAAGGCCCGCGCTTTTGCCGGATTGCAGCAGTACGGTGACGATGATGCCAATAGCGCTGATGATGAGCAGTATGACGACGAATATAGACATTTTTTTCACCCCCTTAAATTCTGTAAATTTTATTTTAGCATAGATTTTTCGCGGAATCAATGATTTTTTGGCGCCTGAGTGTACGTCAAAAAAATATAATTTTAGATTAAAGAAAAGGAAAGATGTTGACAAGGGTGGAAGAGATGGTATATCTTATAGAGTAATAATACTCTATGTGGCAGAATAAGAGATGAGCACAGAATTAAAGCCGTAGGGGCGGATATTATCCGCCCGAGCGCGGCATAACCGCCGCCGGTTTTCATATTTGCCCGATGATAAATGTCCTTGACATACAGAATGTTTTTTATTATGCTTGGCGTGTGCAACGTTATCGCATGAGTTTTTATTTGATGAATTTTGGAGGAAATGCAATTGACCAGAGCCGTGTACCCCGGAACATTCGACCCGGTGACGAACGGTCATCTTGATATCCTGGCGCGCTCAATGGAATTATTCGACGAAGTGATCGTCGCGGTCGCAGACGATAACAATAAAAAGACGCTGTTCACGCCAAAAGAGCGTTTGGCTCTGCTGGAAGAGGAAGTAGGCGGCGAGCCAAAGATAAAAGTAATGACATTTAACGGTTTGACCGTGGAATTTGCCCGACGCCAAGGAGCGCGGGCCCTGATTCGCGGACTGCGAGCCATGTCGGATTACGAATATGAGCTGCAGCTGGCGATGATGAACAAAAAATTCGCGCCGGAAATAGAGACGGTGTTCCTGATGGCCCAGGTGGAATACTCCTTTGTCAGTTCCAGCGCCATTAAATGGGCGGCCAGCCTGGACGGGCGCATAGGCGATTTTATTCCCGCCGGCGTAGAGCGCGCATTGCGGGACAAATATCATAAGACTTAACCTCCTACAATGGCCCAGACTTCCTCCGGCACGCTGCCCTTGGGGAAAACGCAGCGGGAATAATCCATGTACAGGTCTTTGAAAATGACCTCAATTCCGATGTCCTCTGTGGGCAGAAAGGGATTATAGCGCTGCAGTTGCTCCTCCGGTACGGCGCGCTCCAGAATGATATTCACCTGCTCCGGGTCGGAAATCGTCACATTTTTGTACTCATCCCTGTCAAGCGTGCTTCCGCTTGCGGTTTTGAAAATCAACGTGACGGACGCTACTTCCCCGGAACCGGGCGGCGGCATTTCCGCCGCTCCGGCCTGCCGCAGGGCGGCGCGCGTATGGGTAAAGGACGGATAAACCGGATAGGCAACTTCCATATTCGCTCGGAAGTGCAGATCGTAGCCGGCCCAGTTCGCATCGTCCGGCCTGTCGGCGGAAATAAATTTTATTGTGTAAAGCGGGCATTCCTTTTCCATAGTCGCAACCGTGAGCCCGGCCATATCCTTTCGGTACGCGGCCAGCACCGCCGCGGTTTGAACCGGGCTGAATGAGCAGGCCCGCTCCTGCAGATTGTCCAGGCTGGCAAGTACGATGTCTTGTGTGTTTTCAGCCTCCAGGCCGCGAAAATACGCTCCGGCTTTGTATTCTTCTGATTCGAATATGACGCGCAAAGCCTCCGGGTCATATGGGGCCGGCGCGTACGAGCGCCAAACGCGGCGGCCGCTTTGCAGAGTGTATACTACTTTGAAACCCAGCGAATATGGCTGTTTTGCCCATGCC
>JAISQG010000251.1 GCA_031274335.1 Gracilibacteraceae bacterium | reverse complement strand
AATGAGCGAAGAATCCATCGATAATTCCGACGATTCCGTCACGGTATTTTCCGCCGACGGCTCTTTGCCCGGAATCTTCAGTGTCCGGCCTGTGTTGATCAGGCTCCTGTCGGCGATATTGTTCAATTCAGCCAGTTGATTCACATCCACGCCATATTGACGGGCGATACCTTCCAGCGTATCACCAGCTCGCACCACATATTCCGCCGCTTCCCCCACGCCTAAAGTTTCGGAAGCGTCCACAGGAAAGGAACATAGCGCAAAAATCAAAAAAATCAAAAAAATTATTCCGCCTGCCATGCCTCTCCGTGACTTAGCAGCAACCAACTCGTTCAACTCCTTTCATCGCATTATAATCTCTGGCAAATCCGTTTTATCTGTATACAGCACCCTGGTCATGGCCCCGTTTTTCAGCGTCACGGAATCAGCCGTCAGAGCATCCACCTGCCAAGCCGATTCGCCGACGAAGTCGCCCGTCCTAACTATGTAGGATGTGCCGCTCGCCTGCATTATGGCCACTCCGGAACCGTTCCCGCTCAGTATCGCACCGGAATAAGTCACATTCGTCAGCTCCGCATCAGCAAAGGGGTCTTTGGCAGGATAAAGCCTGCTCCCCGCATCTATAATCAGACCCGCTTCCTCTTCGCCTGGCAGGAGCGTTTCATCCTCCCTTTCCGTCTGCGGCAAAATTTCAACTACATTTTCATTGCCGGCGGCCAAGGCGGGTATAATCTGCTTTTCCCGCGAAAGATCTTCCTGCGGCGTCATAATTTGCAACAGAAGAACGAGCAAAACGGAAACCACCGCCAGAGGCAGCAGCACCTGCCAGATTTTGTGCCGGCGCGCGAAAGCTATAAATGATCCGGTTCTGCTTCGCCTTTTGGGCTGTCCAAGAGACATTGTCATTCCTCCTTAACCTGTGTTCCACGGTTGCGCCAATGGTTGATTTCACTGCAAAAAGTCTGTTCGGATGATGTCATGCCATATATAGTGTCCGGGTCCTACATCAATACGATATACAGTGCGTTTGGTGATGAAAATCTGGTTTTTGCAGTGCATTCAATAGATGTAATAAGGCTGTGCTTTAATTGTATCACTAAAGCGTTCAATTTGTCTATAGTTATTTTAATGAAATCCAAGTTTTTTTTGCATATTCACGTGATTTGCTCCAAAAATCTCCGCAGCCTGGTCATCCCCTCCCTGATCGCTTCCTCGGAGGCAGCGTAGGAAAACCGCAAATACCCCGGCGCCAGAAACGCGCTACCCGGTACGACGGCCACCAGCTCCGCTTCCAGCAACACTGCGCAAAAGTCAATATCGTCCTTCAATAATTGTCCTTTATATGACTTTCCAATGCAGTTTTTTATGTTTACAAAAACATAGAAAGCGCCTTGCGGTTCCGGGAAGCTGACAAGCGGCATGGCGGCCAGCAAACCGCAGATAAGCGTTCTGCGGGCCTGGAACGCCTCGTGCATTTTCTGCTTGTCTGCCTCACTCTCACGCATGGCACCAAGCGCCGCCCATTGAGCTACCGATGTCGCCCCCGAGGTAAGATGGCTCTGAAAGGCGTTTATTTTGCTCATGATCTCCTTGGGTCCGAGGGCGTATCCGATGCGCCAGCCCGTCATGGCATAAGATTTGCTCACGCCGTTGATCGTGACAAGGCGCTCTGCCAGCTCCGGCATGAGCTGCAGCGGATGCCAGTGCCTGTTCTCTCCGTAGACAAGCTGTTCGTAGATTTCATCCCAAATAAACCAGAGATCGTGTTTCACGGCCAGAACGCCCAGACTCCGCAGGGTTTCGGCGTCATACATCACGCCGGTCGGATTCGAGGGCGAGTTGATGAGGATTGCCGCTGTGCGCGGCGTGATTGCCTGTTCCACCGCCGACAAATCCGGCTGGAAATTCGTTTTTTCCGTATCGACGACGACCACCTTGCCGTCCACGAGCCTGATTTGCTCAATATAGCTTACCCAGGTCGGCGACAGGAGAATGACTTCGTCCCCCGCGTCCACAATGGCGGCCAGCGTTTCATAAATCATCGGTTTCGCGCCGCAACCCACCACAATCTGTTCGGGTGCGACGTCCAAGTCAAACCGCCGTTTGTAATAGGAGCTTATTTCCTGCCGCAGAGCCGGAATGCCCGGCGTCGGCGGATAATGCGTCCGCCCTTCCTCCATAGCCCGGCGCGCGTAATCGAAGGCCGCAGGGGGCGAAACGAAGTCCGGCTCGCCGGTGCCAAAGGAGATGACGTTTTTGCCCTGGGACTGCAATTCCTTTGCCTTGGCATCCACCGCCAGTGTGGCGGATGGTTCTATCCCCAAAATGCGCTGGGAAAGTTTCATTTTTCTACCCTCTTCTGTAATTTAAGATACGGGACAAACGGTCAAGGCTTTGGCCAAGATGCCGAGCGCTTCCTCCAGTTCGGCCCGCGACACGGTGAGCGGCGGCAAAAAACGCAATGTTTCCCCGCCGATGCAATTGATCAAGAGCCCCTCCCGGAGGCAAAAATCCACGATGCGCGGCCCGGCCGCGCCAACCGGCAACCCGAGCATAAAGCCCATGCCTCTCACCTGTCCGGTGATGCCCGCCGATCGGGCCAGCGCTCCGAGCTCGCCCGCAAACCAAGCGCTTTTTTCCCGCACGTCTGACAAAAAACCTTCCGCCGTCATTATTTCCATGACCTTGCAACCGACGGCCGTAGCGAGAAAATTGCCGCCGAATGTGGCCGCGTGATCGCCGGGAGCAAATGTTTCCGCCGCCTCGCCTCTCGCCAGTACTGCGCCGATTGGCACCCCGTTGGCCAGGGCTTTGGCCAATGTCATAACATCCGGCTCTACGCCGCCGGCCTCATGCGCAAACAGGAATCCACTTCTGCCCATTCCGCATTGTATTTCGTCAAAGACAAGTAAAATCCCTCTTTTCGAGCAAATTTTTCTCGCATTTGCCATAAATTCTTTGCTGACGGGGTACACGCCCCCTTCACCCAGCACCGGTTCGACAAAAAACGCGGCCGTGCGGTCGTCCAGAATTTCTTCCAGCGCGGCGGAATCTTCGCGGTCCGCGTAACCAAAATCAGCGGGCAGCGGTTCATAGCCTCGGTGGTATTTGTCCTGCCCCGTAGCGGTCAGTGTCGCCAGGGTGCGGCCGTGGAACGAGCCGCGTAAGCTGATTATTTTGGTTTTATGCGCGCCGTAATGCGTTTTGGCATATTTGCGCGCCAGCTTCAAGGCGCCTTCATTCGCTTCGGCGCCGCTGTTGCAGAAGAACACCTTGTCCGCGAAGGAATTCGCCGTCAGCGCCTCGGCCAGCCGCACCTGCGATTCTATCCAGTATAAATTGGAAGAATGGAGTATTTGTCCGGCTTGTTCTCGAATAACCCGTGTTATTTCCGGATGCGCGTGTCCCAGCGAAGTGACGGCGAGCCCCGTGACAAAGTCGAGGTAGCGTTTGCCGTCCGTGTCCCACACCCATGTGCCCTCTCCCCGGCTGAAAGCCAGTGGCAGGCGGCCATACGTGCGCATGAGATGTTTTTCCCCTGATTCGATCAATGCTTTGGTATCCATGCTTCTCCTTTTGGCGATTAAAGTTGATGGCGCCGAAATAAAATTGCGGCGCCATCTGCACAGTTGAATTCAGAATATTCTAGCCTTCAAGCTCCCACTCTTCCCAATCTTCCCAGTCTTCCGTGCTGAAGTCTTCATCGTAACCGTACCCATAGGGGTCATAGCCATAACCGCCATAGCCGTAGGCAAGGCCATTAAAGAAAGACTCCATTATATCCCCGGAGCCGGAGAAATACTCCGTGTCTTCGGCGTTGATCACGCCGGCAGTCGGCACTTCCAGAGTGAAGCCGCTGATCTCTTTGGCATTATCCGTTGCTGTCATGCGAAGGGAGTTGCTGCCAAAATCCATGCCCATCGTTGACGCAAAACTCGTACCGTCAAAATTCGCGTTGATAAGAATGTCATAGGCCACGGTAAAAGTAGCGCCCTTTTTCACCAGCGACAGCGATATATAGCTTCCGCCAAGCAATTTGGCCACATCAGGCATTTGGACATACGACGCCGCCATCGCGAGGTAATTTTCAAAAGCTGCCTTGTTTTCTTTCGCCGCGGTCACAGCCGCGTCTATTTCCGAGACCGCCTCGTCCCGGTCTTCCTCCGTCAGATTGAACACCGCCAGCTGTTCCCCGGTCATGCCCTGCAAAAAGGTTTTCGTGTAAGCGCCGAAGGCGTCCAGATGTTCAAGCGTGTAAGTGCCGATGGCCAGAATATACGGCCCCACCTGCTCATAGGTGATTTTGAACTCAAAACCGCCGCTGATGTCCTTGACCAAACCGCTGTCAAAATCGGCAAACACCGCGTCCTCCAAGCCGGCGAGATAATCCGCCAGCACATCATTGACCAGCGCGACCTGATCCGCGGAAAAAGCGCTTAAAGCGTTCTGGGTCGATTCACCCATGTCAATCTGGATCCATTGGTTACCTTGGAGATCATCCTCTAATTTGGGAACTTCTCCCAAATTGTCAATCTGCTCGATGATGGCGTCAATTTGTCTGAGGTAACCGAGCATGTCGATGTAATAGGCGCTGCCCGGCGTGTCAAGGATAACGCGCATAAGCTCGCCGCCCCGGTTGTTCAGCGTGAAATCCACGGTCATGTTGCGGGCGTCGCTTTTGCTGGCATAGGACATATTCTCAAACATGCCGAGAAACTGCTCCAGCGTAGGCCGGTATTCACCCAGCAGTTCATAGACCGCATCCGACAGGCTGACCTCAAGACTGACTTCTCCCGTTTGTTCGACCACCTGCAGCGCGGCGTATTCTTTGTTCAGAGCCAGCATGGTTTTCGCACCCGCGTCCCCGCAACCGGACACGCCCAGCGCAAACACCAGCGTGATACACAGGATCAATGCTTTTTTCCCCAGACTTGTCTTCCTCATTTCGCTATACCTCCCAATAAAAATTTTTTAAGCCGCCCGTCTCAAATTTCGCGCGCCACCGCCCCTTCCGCGTCAATTTCCGGTACGAACGCTCGGACATTCACGCCGTATTCTCTCATCACTCCGGCCATAGCCTCCGCCACCTCCTCTCCGGCATTCGGCCGGCAAAACGCGATAACCGTCGGGCCGGAACCGCTCAGTGCCGCACCGTAAGCACCCGCCTCCCGCGCCGTTTTCAGCGCGCTGCCGAGTCCCGGCGCCAATTCGGCTCGCCATTCCTGATGCAGCCTGTCTTCGGTTCCCGCTTTGAGCAGCTCGTATTCTCCGCGTAAGAAGGCATCCGTCAGCAAGCCGACGCGCGAAGCGTTGAAAACCGCGTCGGACCGGGCCACCCGGCGCGGCAGGATGGAACGGGCTTTTTCCGTCTCAACCGTGAAATCAGGCACGATAACGGCCAGACAAAGACCGGGCGCGCTGCCCAGCCCCCGGAAAATAATGCTTTCTCCCGTCATCACCGTCAGCGTCACGCCGCCGTACAAAGCCGGCGCCACATTGTCCGGGTGCCCTTCTATCTCCGTGGCAATCTCCAGCAACTCAAAACGACTCAACGGCTCTCCGGCAAAGTGGTTCGCAATCAGGAGCCCGCCGACCACCGCGGTCGAACTGCTGCCCAGCCCGCGCGACGGCGGCACGTGATTTTCACAGCAAATGCGGAGAGGTGTGTGGGGCACGCGTAATCTGTCCCAGAGCGCGCAGGCCGACCGCCAGAGCAAATTGTTTGTCCCCGTGGAAATATTATCGGTATAATCGCCCCCGAGGACTACTTCCGGCTGCGGAGCCGGCGCCGCGACAAAGCTGTTGTACAGCTTGACCGCCAGCCCCATGCAGTCAAAGCCGGCGCCGAGATTGGCCGACGTGGCCGGCACCCTGACCTCAAGCATTTTTTCACTCCCATGTCAGAATTGTTCAGAAACAGGTTCATTTGCAGACGATTCTCAAAATTTCAATCGTTCAAAACGCGGATAGTATTGTATATTTTTTCTAATTTGCTGTAGGCACGCACGGAAGAAAGCGCCTGCTCAAACTGGCTTTCCCGGCATGGATGCGTCACAAGCGCGATTTCCGCGTTCCCGCCGGAGCGCGGCTTTTGGATGATGGAGGCGAAGCTGATGTCCGCCTCGGCAAAAAACAGGGCCAGGCTGGCAAAAACCCGGGGTTCGTCTTTCACCTTCAGGCGGATATAAAAGCTGCTGCGATAATCGCGCACGGGTTTTATCGGCAAACGGCGGTCGTGGCCCAAGCCCTGCCGCCCCTGCACGCCGGCGTTCCGGTTGCGCGCCGCCTGAATCACGTCGCTCAGGACAGCGCTCGCCGTGGGCAGGGCGCCGGCGCCGCGGCCGTAAAACATGCTTTCTCCCAAGGCATCCCCCTCCACATACACGGCGTTGAACACGTCGCGCACCGTCGCCAGCGGATGCCGCTCAGGCAGCAAAGCCGGATGGACGCGCACCTCCACGCCTTCCTCCGTTTTGCGGGCAATGGCCAGCAGTTTGATAACCCGGCCCAATTCCCTGGCGTATTCGATGTCCGCGCTTGTGATGCCCGTGATGCCCTCCACGTAAACATCCGGAAAAAGCACCGGGGTGTGAAAAGCCAGCGTAGCCAGAATCGCCAGTTTGCGCGCCGCATCCAGGCCCTCGACATCAGCCGCCGGATCGCTTTCGGCATAGCCCAGTTCTTGGGCCTCGTGCAAAACAGCGGCAAAATCGCGCCCCTGCTCCGTCATGGCCGTGAGAATGTAATTTGTCGTGCCGTTGATGATGCCGGTGACGGAAGTTATGTCATTGGCCGTGAACGAAGCGCGCATGGCGGCAATAATGGGGATGCCTCCGGCCACCGCTCCCTCAAAATAGATGTCCTGCCCGTTTTCCGCCGCCACGCGAAATATTTCCTCCGCATGAAGCGCCAGAAGATCCTTGTTGGCGGTGACGACGCTTTTTTTGCTGCGCAGCGCCTCCAAAACATAGGAACGCGCCGGTTCCACACCGCCCATGAGCTCCGCCACAATCTGCACGTCTTTATCCGCCAGAATATCCGCCGGGTTTGTCGTCACCGGCACATTCTCCGCCCGTTTTTTTGTCTCATCCAGCACAAGCGCGGCTTTGACGCGAATATCGCACTCCGCCCGCCTGTTGATGTCAGCGCCGTTTTTAGCCAGAACGGCAGCCACGCCGCCGCCCACCGTACCCAGTCCCAGTAATCCGATGTTCATGCTCGACATACTCTCTCCCGTCGCCTGATTCCTTAAGGTTCATACGCCTCCGACGATATTTCTGGCAGAATTATCCGGGGCGCTCTCGCCGGGATCAGCAGCAGCGCCGCCACCGGACGTCTCGTCGCCCGCCGTACCGTCGCCCACCGTCTCGTCGCCGGTCGTCTCGTCACCGGCCAAACCATCACCGGCCGTCCCGTCGCCGGCAGTTACGTCTGCCTCGGCATTCCCAGCCTCCGTCCCGCTCCCGCGAACGACGCCTCCCTGAATCGTGTTGGCGATACTCCTGACAATAACCGAATCCGGTACATCAGCCGTCGTTTCCGGCGGCCCGGATGCCTCAGTCTCCGCCGGCACGACCGTTTCCACGGCCGCCGCCTCCGCTGCGGCCGGTGCATCACGAGTGTCGGCCGGAGCGCGGTAAACCTGTTTCGGGGCTATTCCAAAACCGATAATTATGCCGACAAGCGCTACCGCCACCACCCAGACGCCGATGCCCGCCCATTTAATCCATTTTTCCATTATTGCCTCCAAATCATCCTGACAGTGATTTTCAAATTTCTTATATTGAAGTCTATCATATTCGAAAAGATTTTGCAACCTTAGCATGCGGCGAGGGTATTGACAATATTTTCAATCAAAGCCTGTCTGAAGGCTATGCTATTCAAGATAAAATCGCTGATGGCGCTGATGACCGGCGAGATGACATATTTGGGCAGATCGGTCGCCAAAAGCACGACGAGGAATACCCAGCCGCCGCGTTCGAGCAAATTAAGAAGCGGATCGGCGCCGCGCGGCAGGACTCCCGATAAAACGCGGAATCCGTCCAGCGGGGGCACGGGAAGCAAATTGAAAACCATAAGGAGGACATTCAAATTGACAAAATAATACAGCATTTCCGCTAAAATGGATTGCCCTCCGTCTGCAAACAGCAGGGGCAGGGAAAAGCGGAGCAATACGCTGCCGGCGACAGCCAGCAGGAGGTTGGTCAGAGGACCGGCGGCGGCGGTCAGCATCATGCCCTGGCGCATAGTGACGGTACTGCGGAAATTAACGGGATTGACCGGGACGGGTTTGGCCCAGCCAAAGCCGAATACGATGATGAGCAAAAGGCCCAGAGGGTCGATATGCCGGACAGGCGAAAGCGTCAGGCGCCCCAGGCGGGCGGCCGTGTCGTCGCCGAGAGCGAAAGCCATGCGGGCATGCGCGTATTCATGCAGGCTGAAGGCAATAACGATGGCCGGCAAATGCAGCACCAAGTTATAAAAAAAATCGTTGATACCGCTCATGGCAACCCCCAAACCAGACATTGCACCCCCTAATCGCTTTCGGCGAAAGAACCGGTATATAATTGGTAATATTTCCCTTTTTCTGCCAGCAGTGACTCGTGATCGCCGCGCTCGATGACGCGGCCCTGCTCCATCACCATAATCGCCTTGGCATTTTGGACGGTGGAAAGCCTGTGGGCGATGACAAAAACGGTGCGCCCGTCCATCAGGCTGTCCATCCCCTTTTGAACGATGGCTTCCGTGCGCGTGTCGATGCTCGAAGTCGCTTCGTCCAAAATCATTACCGGCGGATTCAAAACCGCGGCCCGCGCGATGGAAAGCAGTTGCCGCTGTCCCTGGGAGAGGCTGCCGCCGTCGCCGTCGATCACTGTGTCATAGCCTTCGGGCAGGCGCAGGATAAAATCATGCGCGCCCGCCAGCCGTGCGGCCGCGGTCACTTCCTCGTCCGTGGCGTCAAGCCGGCCATAACGGATGTTTTCCCGCACCGTGTCCGTGAAAAGATGTGTATCCTGCAGCACGATGCCGAGAGCGCGCCTCAGGGCGCTTTTGCGGATTTCCGCTATGTTGACGCCGTCAAAAAGAATCGTGCCGTCCGTTATTTCGTAAAAGCGGCTGATCAAATTGGCGATCGTCGTCTTGCCGGCACCCGTCGCGCCGACAAAGGCGATTTTCTGCCCCGGCTTCGCGTAAAGCGTAATTCCCTGCAAAACTGTTTTGCCCTCCACATAGCCGAAGGTCACGTTCTGAAATTCCACGCGCCCCAGCACTTCCGTATACTCTGCGCTTCCGTCACCGCGCTCCCGGCGCCAAGACCACCCTTCCGCCGGCCGCGCCCGAGACTTCAAACCGCTCTCCCGCTCTCCGGCTGCGGTCAGCGTCACGGCGCCTTCGTCACTCTCGCCCTCTTCATCCAATAACTGGAAAATTCGCTCCGCCCCGGCCAGCGCCATGATGACGGCGTTGATTTGCATGGAAATCTGCCCGATCGGCTGGGCAAAGCTGCGGGCAAGGGAAAGAAAAGCGCCTATGGCGCCGAGCGTCACTCCTCCTATGCCGGCCGTGGCCATCGCGCCGCCGATCACCGCAATCAGCACATATTGCAGATTGCCGATATTGGCCATGATCGGCATGAGGATGCTGGCAAAGCGGTTGGCGGAAGCGGACTGCCGGGCCAGGGCGTCGTTTTTGGCGTCAAAGGCGGCTTTGGTCTGCTCCTCGTGGCAGAAAACCTTCACGACCTTTTGCCCGTTGATCATTTCCTCAATAAAACCGTTGACTTCGCCGAGAAATTTTTGCTGGGCCATAAAGTGCCGGGCGGAACGGCCGCCCACCTGCCGCACCGCAAACAGCATGAGGAACACGCAGGCCATAACCACGCCCGTGAGCGGCAGATTGATGATAAGCATGGCGCAGGTGACGGCCAGGATCGTGATGACGGATGTGAAAGCCTGGGGGATGCTTTGCGAAATCATCTGGCGCAAAGTGTCCGTATCGTTCGTGTAGCGGCTCATCACATCCCCGAAAGCGTTTGTGTCAAAATAACGTACAGGCAGGGTCTGCATATGAGCGAACATGTCGTCGCGGATTTTTTTCAGCACGCCTTGCGTAATTGTAACCATAGCACGGTTGTAAAAAAGGGTCGCGGCGATTCCCGCGGCGTAAATGAGCGCCATATAAAAGACGGCGCGGGCCAAGCCGCTGAAATCCGAGCTGCCCGCAGCCAGCAGCGGCGTAATGTGGTCGTCGATCAGCGTCTCGATAAAACTCGACCCGGCCACGCCGGCCACGGCGCTGATGCTGATGCAGACAAAGACCACGGCGAGCAACGCCCGATGGCGACTGACATAACGCAAAAGACGCAGCGCGGTTTTACCGCTCAAACGCTTCATCAAAATCACCTCCCTTCTGCTGCGAATGATACACTTCCTGATAAATGCGGCAGGTTTGGAGCAACTCGGCGTGCGTGCCGACAGCCTGGACGCGCCCGCCGTCCAACACAATTATTTTATCGGCGTCCCGCACGGACGCGACACGCTGGGCGATGATCAGCTTCGTCATCTCCGGCAGTTCCTCGCGCAGCGCGCAGCGCAAAGACGCGTCCGTCCGCGTGTCCACGGCGCTGGTCGAATCGTCAAGAATGAGAATTTTCGGCTTTTTCAGCAAAGCGCGCGCGATGCAAAGGCGCTGTTTCTGTCCACCGGAAAGATTGGCGCCGCCTTGCTCCAGCAAGGTGTCATAGCCGCTCGGCATGGCGCGAATAAAGCCGTCGGCCTGGGCCCGGCGGCAGGCCAGCGCTATTTCTTCCTCGGTCGCGTTTTCGCTGCCCCAACGCAAATTTTCGCTGACCGTCCCGGCAAAAAGCTCGTTTTTCTGCAAAACCACGGCTACCTCGTCACGCAGGGTTTTGAGGTCGTAAGCACGCACGTCAATCCCGCCCACCTCGATCGTGCCCGCCGTCGCGTCATAAAGCCGGGGAATGAGCTGGACGAGACTGGTTTTGCCGCTGCCCGTGCCGCCGAGAATGCCGACCGTTTCCCCCGAGGCGATGGAGACCTCGATATTCGTGAGGCACAGCGTGCCCGCCGGCCCGGCGTAACTGAAATCCACGCCGCGAAAGTCGATGGAACCGTCGGGCACGCTGAAAACAGGATCCGGGCCGTTGGCCAAGTCGGATTCAGCCCGGAGCACCTCCGCGATTCTTTCCGCCGAAGCGCGGGAAATAACGACCATGACGAAAACCATCGACAGCATCATCAGGCTGAACAAAATTTGCATGGCGTAGGTGAACATGCTCATGAGCTGTCCCGTGCTCATTTCCCCCTGCACGATCAGCCGCGCCCCGATCCAAGCGATGAGCAGCATGCAGGCGTACATGCAGATCTGCATCAGCGGCATCGTGAAAGCCATTCTTTTTTCCGCTTGCGTGAAATCGGCGAAAATCCGCTGGGATATCCGGTTGAATTTATCCTTCTCATGCTCTTCCCGCACAAAGGATTTGACTACCCGGATGCCGCGCACATTTTCCTGCACCGTTTTGTTCAGGCGGTCGTAAGTAGCGAACACGCGCATGAATATAGGGTGGACATGCCCCAAGATCAAATAGACGCCGAGCGCGAGCAGTGGTATCGCTCCCATAAAAATGAGCGAAAGGCCGGCGTGAACACGAAAGGCCATAACAAAGGCCAAGATGAGCATCAGCGGGCTGCGCACGGCCATGCGGAGAATCATCTGGAAAGCCATTTGCACATTCGTGACGTCTGAGGTGAGGCGCGTAATCAGGCTGGCCGTCGTAAATTTATCCAGCGCGGCAAAAGAAAAAGTCTGAATGTTATAGTACATCTCCCGCCGCAGATTGCGAGCGAAACCGGACGAAGCGAAAGCGGAAAAAGAGCCGCTCAGAACCCCACATATGAGTGCCATCAGCGCACAGGCCGCCAGTATGCCGCCCATTTTCCAGATATAGGCGACCTGACCGCCGTCGATGCCGATGTCGATCAAATCGGCCATCAAAAAAGGAATGATGACTTCCATCACCACTTCTCCGACCATAAACAAAGGAGCAATATAGGCATCCTTTTTATACGGCCCTAAACATTGAAGCAGGCGTTTTATCAGCGCCGTATGTCATCCCCTCCATCATCTTTGAAAACCATATGGAATTCAGACCATTATAAGGCCGGCGCGGCAGTATGTCAATCCGTTCTCAAAACCTAAATTATCTTTTCTTTCTCAAAACCTAAATTATCTTTCTGTCAAGGCTTGTCTGAACTATTAATCTATGATATTATGGTCTCACTGGCCGCCTTTTTCCGGGATGCCGTCATGGGTTGCCAGAATTACCATTAAATATTATGTCAAAAAATATATTTAACCGCACGTTAAATTTAGGAACTGTCGAATAATTGTCAATATGACCAATCTTCTTCTGCCGTTAGATTATGATGATTCATTCATTAAGATAGCGGCTCGGCTTTGCTGATGTTAAAAACAGGAGGTTATGAAATGAGAACCATTTTATTGAAACAAAGAAAAACAGGCTTCCAATGCCTGGCGCTTTTAATGTTGCTGGCGACGGCGTTCACCCCGGCCTTTTTGCTTCCGGCCTGGGCGGCAAGCTCCGACGCGGTCATAGACCTGGCGGACACAAACCCCGCCGCCGAAGGCGACGGCTGGATTTACAGCAACGGCCTTTACACCATACAAGACGGCGCGAACGTCACCGTCACGGGCAGCAACGGCGGCAGCACACGGCGCATAGAGGTCGCGGCGGGCGCGGCGGCTGTCACGCTGGATAACGCAAGCATATATATTACTGACACCAGCGGCAGCGGCGCGCCTGTCAGCCTGCAAAACGGCGCGAATCTCACGCTGACTCTTGCCGGCGAAAGCGCTTTGACCGGCAACCTCTTTTACGCGGGGATTTATGTACCCTCGGGCGCGGCGCTCACTGTCACGGGAAGCGGCAAGCTGATTGCCAGGGGCGGCGACAGTGACTCCTGCGGCGGCGC
>JAISQG010000243.1 GCA_031274335.1 Gracilibacteraceae bacterium | reverse complement strand
AGCTTTTATAACGCGCTTCAACGCGTTGTTCGCGTAGGGCGGTATGAGCGCCACCAAGCCGGAGGATATGAGAACCGAGAGCCATTGCTTCGCCGTCGGAGCGGAAATCCCCGCCTCTCTCGACAGGGTTTCGTAGTTGACGTTGGTCGCCGTTCGCGCCGCCACAACGTTGATAAAATTCAGAAATGACAGCTCGTCGGCCACCTGTGTCAACTCCCGCACATCGCGGCTGATATAGGTTTCCAGATACGAATCGTAATAATCCCTGCGTTTCATATTGGGGTTTTCGTAAAGCCGCGGAAACGAGCCCCTGTAAATCCGCTCAAAAACCTCCGTCACGGTGAGCGGCTTCACCGCGTTCATGCGCCGGATCAGCGTTTCGGGATTTACCGCAAACGCCGGAAAATTGTTGCCGGCCAACTCGCTGTTTGACAGTCCGAGCATCCGCACAACGCCCGCCCTTCCCGCGAGAGATTCCGTTACGTTCTTCATCAGGTGAAAGGTCTGTGAGCCCGTCAGCCAAAAATCACCGCAGCGCTTGTGCGTGTCTGCGTATATCTTGATGTAGTCGAACAATTCCGGCGCGTACTGCACCTCGTCGATGATCACCGGCGGTTTTAAACGTTGCAAAAACAACTCGGGGTCGCTTTTTGCGAGCGCGCGATTCGTCGGGCTGTCAAGCGCGATATATTGCCGGCCCTCCTCCGCTATCCCCTGCAGCAAAGTGGTCTTTCCGACCTGCCGCGGCCCTGTCAAAATCAAAACCGGAAACGTGCTGCTGATCGCGCGCACCACAGCCTCAATCGTCCGTTTGTACAGCATAAAAAGTCTCCTTTGCCGCCATTTTCGGCGATATAATTATGTTAATCGAAAATACGATTTTAGATTAACATAATTATATATGCATGTCAAGCATAGGGCGAATATTCCGGGCAATAGGGTAAATAAGCACGTGGGTATAAAGAATCGACGATGTCACAAATACTTGATCGGAATCACGCGATCATTGTCCTTCAATGTGATCAAATTGTCGTACAGACAAATCACGCCGCCTGACCCTCGCCGAATTCCCTTGATTTTATCCAGCGCCCCAAAAGCCTTAATGTCTCCTTTGTCCGGGTCAGCGTGTTTTTTTATCTCCAGCGGATACAGCGTCCCGTTATCCTCAATGATTAAATCGATTTCGCTCATGTCTTTGTCGCGGTAGAAATAAAGCGGCAAATCCAAAACGCCTTTATTGTAGTAGCTTTTGATGATCTCCGAGATGACGAAGCTCTCGAAGAACGCCCCCGCCATCGCGCCGGTTTTCAAAACCTCCGGCGTGTTCCAGCGGGTCAGATACGCGGCAAGCCCTGTGTCGAGGAAATACAGCTTGGGCGTCTTGACCGTCCGCTTAACGATGTTGTTGTGATAGGGCGGCAGGAGATGGACAATGCCGGAGGTAACAAGGATGGACAGCCAGCGCTCGGCGGTGGGTTGACTGATTCCGACATCCCGCGCCAGAGACGCAAGGTTGAGAAGCTGCCCGGTGCAGCTTGCCGCCGCCGTCATGAAGTTCAGAAATTTGACCTCGTTGCCGACCTGCGTCAATTGCCGGACGTCGCGTTCAATATAGGTTTTCACATACGCGCCGAAGAACATCCTCCAGTCATAGTCGTCGTTCAGCACAAGCTCCGGCATACAGCCCCGATGGATGATGTTCCACACATCCTCGTAGGGGATTTCCGCTAAGTCTGCTTGGCGGGCGGTGCAATATTCATCTGTGGGCAAGAACGGTTCGGAAAAGGCTGCCCCGAAGCGTTCCCGCAGGGAAAAGCCCAGAAGATTCAGGATGCCCAGCCGTCCGGCAAGGGACTCGCTGACATTCTTCATCATCTCGAACTGCTGCGAGCCGGACAGGTAAAATTGTCCTTTTTTCTTGTCCTTGTCGAGGATCATCTTGATATGCGGAAAAAGATTCGGGGCATGCTGTACCTCGTCCACAAATACGGGCGGCGGGTTATCCTTGAAAAAAGTTCCGCTCTGTTCCACCGCGCCGGCGAGCAGAAGCTTGTCGTCCAGCGTCACTTGCCGGACGCCCTGCGCGACCTCCTCCAGCAGCGTGGTTTTCCCCACCTGACGCGGGCCGGTCACAAGCACGGCGCCGAACATCGCGGACAATTTGCGGACGACCTCCTCCGCGTGGCGTTTTACATACAGGGCAATCACCCCCAATCGGCTTATTTAATATACAATATTATTATAGCCGAAAGCGAGCCGAAAATCAATCATCACAGAAAGAATTTTTTGAAAACCCGGTTTTGTGACTTTCGTGTGAGCAAAAAAAGTGTATAATATAATAAATAATTAAGAAAACCGAAGAAAGGACTGGTATGAGCATGGCGGACATTGCGCAAGTCATCAAATATGAAAAAGCTACTGGAAAGCATCTGACCAGCTGCATCCTCGTCATTGCGAGCGAAGCGAAGCAATCCAGCCAGCCAGAATAAACAACATCGGAGGTTTTTCGCATGGAATTAAGCAAGAACAAAAGACTCGAAGCGGAGAGGATAGCGGAACAGGAAAGGCTTGAGGCCGAGCGCCGGGCGGAAACGGAGCGGCTGGAGCGGGCGCGGCAGAAGGAATTACAGGCTATCGCCGCTGCAAAAGCGAAGGCGCGCAATAAAAAAATCGCGATTGCCGTTTTAGTTTGCGGGGCAGTTTTTCTCGCTAGCATCCTAATCAAAGCGGAATTAGCGAGACAAGAGGAATTAGCGAGACAAGAGGAATTAGCAAACCTTGAAGACGCTAAAACGCTTACGCCGAAAGAAATCCAAAATATGGAAATTGGCAGCAGCGTTTTATACGGGGAATTTAACGGAAACCCGCTGGAATGGATTGTCTTGGACATGGACGGCGAGCGTGCCCTGCTGATCGCCATAGATTGCATAACAGAGCGGCCGTATAACGACCAATATACTGAAATCACCTGGCAAACCTGCAGTCTCCGGCGCTGGCTGAACAGAGATTTTTATGATACGTTCACAGAGGCGCAAAAGGCGCGGATCAAAGAGACGAATGTTGTCAACGCCGATAGCGAAGAATACGGCACTGATGGCGGAAAGGACAGAGTGGACAAAGTATTTCTCTTGAGCGTTGAGGAAGCGGATCGTTATTTCCAAACGTATGGCGACAGGATAGCTAAGTTCGAGGGTAAAGCGGCGTGGTGGTGGCTGCGGTCGCCCGGCGGCTATAACTCTGATGCCGCCGCTGTCAGCACCTACGGCCACATCATCGTCTACGGCAACCGTGTCTACAACGAGTACGGTGTTCGTCCCGCCTTATGGATAAATCTGGAGCCTTGAATCTTTGAATCTGTTTCCCTATAGTAGAGATTGCGGGTCAGGCTCGCAATGACGCCTTGGTAGGGATTGCGGGTCAGGCCTGCAATGACGCCTTGGTAGAGATACTGTGAAGAGGACTCAATCAACGATATTTTGAGTGCAATTGCAAATACTCTTTTAGCCCGTTTTGTAATATCTGTGAGAAGTTCACCCGACACGTTCAGCCTCGACGTTCAGCCAATGCGGAATCGTAACCGCCCGGCTGAAAGATTTTCCCCGTTCTCGCTTTAGAGATTTACTTTTCGGCGTTTAACATGTACAATGGGAAAAAGACCATGGATGTTAACCAGCGACGCGGGAGGGAAATTATGTTTACGGGCAATGAACTCAGGGAGATGTTTCTGCGGTTTTTCGCGGACAGGGGGCACACGCGGCAGCCCAGCGCCTCGCTCATTCCGCGGGACGACCCGACGCTGCTTCTGACGGTGGCCGGCATGGTTCCGTTCAAACCGTATTTTATGCGCAAAGTAGAACCTCCTTTCAGCCGGGCTACGACCAGCCAGAAATGCGTGCGGACGCCTGATTTGGAAATGGTTGGCAAAACAGCGCGGCATCATACTTTCTTCGAGATGCTGGGAAATTTTTCCTTCGGAGATTATTTCAAAAAAGACGCGATCCACTGGGCTTGGGAATTTGTGACGGAGACGCTGCGCATCCCCACCGAAAGGCTTTGGGTGACCATTTATCCCGAAGACGAAGAAGCCCGCGCTTGCTGGCTGAGCGAAACCTCAATCCGGCCTGAGCGGATTCTGACAGATGAAACGAATTTTTGGGCGGCGGGGCCGACCGGGCCCTGCGGCCCGTGTTCGGAAATATATGTCGATCAGGGCGAAGCGCGCGGCTGCGGCCGGCCGGAATGCGCCGTCGGCTGTGACTGCGACCGCTATCTGGAAATCTGGAACCTGGTTTTCATGCAGTACAGCCGCGACGAAAGCGGGGAACTCACGCCGCTGCCGAAACAGAACATCGACACGGGCATGGGCCTTGAGCGTATCGCTTCGGTTATGCAGAATGTGGAAACGAATTTTGACACCGATCTGTTTCAGCCCCTGATCCAAAAAACGGCCGAACTGGCCGGTGTGCGCTATAAAGAGGACGCGCGGACGGATGTGGCTCTAAAAGTAGTGGCCGATCACGCCAGGGCCGTGTGTTTCATGCTGGCGGACGGCATTTACCCCGCCAGCGACGGGCGGGGGTATGTGCTGCGGAGGGTGCTGCGGCGCGCCATCCGTTACGCCAAACTGCTCGGCGTCAGCAAGCCTTTTCTCGAACAGCTTTACCATGTCGTCCGCGCTGATTACGGCGGCTGTTACAGCGAACTTGGCGAGAACAAGGATTTCATCCTGAATCATTTGCGCATGGAAGAAAGGCATTTTCAGGCCACGCTGGATCAGGGTTCGCTCATCCTGCGGCAAAAAGCGCGGGAACTCCTGGCCGCGGGGCGGGAGGCGCTGAGCGGCGCGGACACTTTTCATCTGTATGAGACATATGGATTCCCGGCGGAGCTTACTGCGGAAATACTGGCGGAGCAGGGGCTGAGCGTCGATATGGCCGGATTTCACGCCGCGGAAAATGAACATCGCCAGCAGGCGAGGGATCAATCCAAGCGAATGAGGGCCGTGGAGGATAATCCGGCGCTGCTAGAATTGTCGCGTG
>JAISQG010000224.1 GCA_031274335.1 Gracilibacteraceae bacterium | reverse complement strand
CAGATGTTCGCATAATGCCGGCGGCTGGTGTTGAGATTGTGATTTATGCGGTCCACGCCCGCTTTTTTCAGCATCATCGCCTGTTCCGGCGTCAAAAACCCGATGGAGCAGCAAATCGGCGTACCGTTCATGCCTTTCAGCCGGCGCACCTGATCCGCCAGGTCTTCGATTTCCGCATCGTCAAAACGTATGCCGCTCAGTCCGATGCAATGCCGCGCCAGCCCTTTTTCCGCGACGACGGCGCCGTCCGCGGCCAGTTTTGCGTAAGGGGTCAAGCCGTACTTAGGGATGTCGGTCTGGGCGCTCAGGGATTGCGCGCAATAGGCGCAATTTTGTGTACAATTTCCGCTTTTGGCGTTGGTGAGCCATTGAACCCCCACCTTCATCCCTTTGTGCTTTTGGCGAACCGCAAGCGTGAGCGCCAGCAGTTCCGGCATGGTTTCTTCCGGCAAATTCAAGACCGCCAGCGCCTCCGCCCGGAACAGCTTTTCTTCCCGCAGCGCTTTTTCTCCAAGAGCTTTCAGACTTACCGGGGTTTCTGTTTTCACTAAAACACAGGCTCCTTTCATCCGTCTGCCCAGCAGTCCGGCGATCTCCCCATTTCCCATAATTATAAAAAAATCCGGGCTAATTGTCAACCAGCCTGTGGACAATTGGCTATGCGAGGCGAAAAAAGGGTATGCTTTTTTGGGGCATTACAAGGCGGATTTACGGCTGACGCGCCAGCCCAGGCCGGCCACCGAACCGCAGCCGTAAGAAATATGGAACAGGGGGAACAGGAAAAGGAGCGCCGCAAAATAGGCCGGCGGCGGCGCGGGATGGCCGTGCGGCAAGGGACGGCGGGCGGCGGCGGCGGAAAATCCGAGCGCCAGCAGCAAATAAAGCGCGAGTTCCGCAGTCAGGGCATACCGGAAAACGGGGCTGATGAAAACGGCGGCCGGCGGCAAAAGGAGCAGAGAAAGCACAAAGGCCAGCGGCGCGTAATGGCGCGCGCTCATGGAACCGGGGCAGAGAAACGAAGTGATGATGTTCCATTTGCCGTTGCCAAAGGCATTGCCGGCGATCGCCCTGACGGACGAGCGGCTGTAATATGTTAGTTTGATTTCGTTGGCAAGATAAATCTTTCCTCCCTGGCGGCGGATGCGGTAATTCAGCTCATAATCCTGATTGCGCGTCAGCCGTTCGTCGTAATAGCCGTACCGCTCAAAGGCCTCGCGGCGAAAAGCGCCGAAAGGCACCGTGTCCGCGTAGCCGTCCGCCGCCCCGACGCGGAAAGAGGCATTGCCGACCCCGAAGCGCGAGGAAAGCATCAGGGCGATGGCCGTGCCCCAGAAACCCTTGCCTCTGGTCTCGATGACGCCGCCCACGTTATCTGCCCCTGTTTTTTCTAAATATAGCAAGCATTTACTTATATAATCCGGCGCATAGGAACTATGCGCGTCCAGGCGCACGATATAGCGGCCTCGCGCGGCCCGGATGCCGATGTTCATGGCGCGGGGCGCCGTGCGGCCCGGGTTGTCCAGCAGGCGGATGCCGGGATAGCGCGTTTGCCAGGCGGCGACGCGGCCGCGCGTCCCGTCGGCGGACATGCCGTCCACAAGCAGCACTTCCAGGCGCTCCGCGGGAAAATCCTGAGCGAACAGGGATTCCAGGCAGTGGTCGATATGTTTTTCCTCGTCGCGCAGCGGAATGACGACCGAAACCTCCGGCGCGGCGGCTTTTATCGTCATTGGTAAGGATGCCTCGTTTCCATGTTTTTCAATATGACCAGCATGGCGGCGGCGAGCCAGAGAATCGGATCCTCAAACAGACGCCCCTCCGCCTGGGAACTGACAAAGACGGTGCAAAACCAGAGAACACAGCCAATTCCGATGTAGTAAGAGTTGCGGTAATCGTTGAACATGCCTAGGTAAGTGCTGTGGCCCAGGAGGTAGAGCCGCATCGCAGTCCAAATCACAGACAAAGTGAGCAGCAGCAGGAGGAAAAGGCCCGCCGCCCCCAATTCGGCGGCAATCGTCAGCACCGTGGTGTGCGAGAGAGTCGCGCCGTCGGAAAGCGTGCGGTATTCGGCGTATTGCGTCAGAAACACCGTTTGAAAAGAGCCGAGTCCCGTGCCCAGCGCGGGGTGATCCTGAAAAATCGCGATGGCCGCGCGCCAGAGGTAGGCGCGCACCGGGTTGGCCGTGTCCATGTTTTGCAGGAGCGCCGCGAAGCGGGCCACGATGTCCGAGCGGGTGGCGAAGATAATCGCGCTGCCTAGAAGTCCGCAGCCCAGCGTCCACAGAGGCGCTTTTTTTTCCGGCAAAAGGATGAGCGCGAGCAGAAGAACTGCCACCAAAGTGACGACCCCGGCGCGGGAGGAGGTCAGGATGAGCTGGAAAAGCAGGATGGGCAGGGCGGCGAAATAGAGTATGCGTGTGCGGTTTTTGGCGTGAAGACACAACAGGAAATTGGCCGCCACGGCCAAGACGAGGTAGCGGGCGAATATGTTTGGATCCACAAAGGTGGCGTTGACGCGCAGCACCGTTTCCCGCGCCAATTGCTCGGCCTGCCATATCTGATGGCCGCTCCGCCATTCGTACAGGGTCAGCGGCGTGAGAAGGAGCGCCGTGGCGTGGAGGATGCGGAAGGGCAAGAGGAGTGTGTCTTTTCGCGCCAGAAGGACGACGGCGAGAAAAGCGGCGAAAAGGGTGGCTAGACGCACTGACTCCACAATGGTGCGGGCCCGGTCCGCTGACCACAGGAAGCTGACGGCGCCCAGGGCGATATAGGCCAGGAGGAAAACCGTCAGAGGTTGGCGGCAGGCGTCACTCAGTTTTTGGCGGACGAGGGGGTCGGTGAATACGCGCGGGAAAGCGGCGGCAATCAGGGCCAGACAGGTGAGTTTTGTCAGGGAGATTTCGCCGATGAATTTTCCGGCCGGGCCGAGGCTCGGATAGAAAAGGACGGAGATTTCCAGCGCGACGGCGAAGGCCAGCGCTCCGGCCAGCCAAGCCGGACGCCGCCAGGCCAGCGCGGCGAGCAAGGCGATGGTGAGGGAGAAAGCGGCTGTTTGCAGCGTAATCACCTCCTGTTAAAATTTACGGTCGGTTTTGCTGAAAAAGAGGCAGCCGCCGGAGAACCAGGCTGCCCAGCTGACGGAAATCAGCGTCCGTCACGCCCAGCAGAGCCAGGTATACGCCGCCGGCCAAAGCGGAAGCCGCGAGCGGGTGCCAGCCGCGCAGCAGCCAAGCAGTTCCCGCCATGACCAAAGAAGCCAGGGCGACGGAGAGCATTTGCCGCCAGATGCGCA
>JAISQG010000182.1 GCA_031274335.1 Gracilibacteraceae bacterium | reverse complement strand
TTTTTACCCAAAGCGGTGAGCCGGAAAAATACCTCCTTTTGATTGTCCGCGGCCCGGTAGGTTTCTATAAGGGCCTTTTTTGTCAATTTTTTGGCCACCTGGCTGACCGCGGCGTTGCTTATACCAAGGAATCTTGCCATTTCTCCGGCATTGGCTCCTTCACGCAGCCGGATGGCCTCCAGCAAATGGACCTCGGAGTGATAGAGCGGAAAGCCTATGCCGTAGTCCCAGGCTGTTTTCATCTCGCCGTAGATTATGTTCATGGCCTTATAGACTTTCTCCACCAACTCAGCCACTTCAGGCACTTCAGGCACTTCAGCCATTTTATCCATTCCCGCCCTTCAATTTTCTTAACCTACTTAACTATAAACCTGCTTAAATATAATGTCAAGCGTTAAAAAATAAATATTTTTCTGGACAGTTCTAAAGACTCGTATAAACGAATCCTAATCAAGCGCAAAGCGCAGTTTGTCCACCTGAGTGAAGGCATAATCGCGTATATGCGCGCGCAAATCCGCCAGCGCCTCATCAATGGAAGGCAGATAAACGGCGTGAGATTTCCCCACGGGAATGACGATGCCCGTGCCTATGATCTCCCAGACCGGCCGCGCAGGCAGATCGACGACGCAAACGACTTCGCCTGTGGCCGCGTCCCGTATGCCGGCGCCCAGCAAATACCGGCCATCCGCGGAAAAAGCGCAATCGGCGCTGAAGCCGGCTTCGTCATAAACGGAAAACAGCACTTGCCCGCTCCCGGCATCCACAGAAAAAAGATATTTCCCGGCGCCGACAGCGACTCTCCCGCCGTCGCGGGAAAAACAAGGGTTGGTGGAAGCCGGGCCGTTCAGCGCTATTTCATGCAGACGCTGCCCCGTGGCCGCGTCGATTATTTCCAGCGTGTTTTTTTTGCTGTGCGAAACCGCGAGTAAGGCTCCGTCGCCGCTGAGGGCTACCCGCTGCCCCGACCAGGTTCCCAAAGCCAGCTGCCCGCCGGGATAATCATCCAAGGCAAAGACTTCCTGTCCGCTCAGCGCGTCAAACACGCTGACCGCATTGTCGTAAACATACAGCAATTTCGTGACGTCCCGGTCAAACCGCATGATCGCGCCGTCAAGGAAAAATCCGTCCGATTCCGCCAACAATTCTCCGGTTCTGGCGTCAAAAGTCCGGAACCCTCCCTTCGAGGCGCCGTACATCTGATAAATCGCGGCGACGCGCGCGCCGTCCGCCGAAAGGAAAAACGACGGCGGAAAATCCTGTTCGTCTGAGAATTGATACTCCGGCTGCGGAAAGCTTTCCACCAGACGCTCGCCCGTGGCCGCGTCCCAGGATGTCAAAACGCTTTCCGTTCCGGCGTCGCTCAGGCCAACTATTATGCCGCCCACCGCCGCGAACCGCTCCGCCTTTGTGTATTCCGCGCTGTCTTCCAACTCCGCCAGGATTTTTCCGTCACGCCCGTCCGCCACCGCCGCGTTTTTACCCTCGGTGGCGGGCAGGACGCAAAGCCCGCTCTCATCGGCGAAATAATTTTCCATATTTATTTTTGCGTCGTCCGGTTCTCGCAACTCGTAAATCCCGCAAAAATTGTCTCCCGCCGCGCTACCGGCGATCAGGACGCTGTCAGCCGGAAGGACGAAGCCCCGGCCGAAAGAAATTCCGCCATCATAGAAACCGGCGAATTGCTCTCCGCTCTCCGCATCCAGCAATTCCCATGCATGCCCGGTTTGGCTCACGGTCAGAACGTGCCGGCCGGAAGGCGAAAATGAAGCAAAGCCCAGGGACTCTTTCCGCGTGAACAGCATCCGCTCCCGCGCCAGGTCAAAGACGCCGAATTCGCCGGCTCCCACAGGCAAAACCAGCTTAGAACTGTCCGGGGCAAAAAGACAGGCGGGCACGTCGCTGTCGAAAGAATTGCTGTAATTCGGCAGGACATTGCTTTCGCTAGCGCCCACTATGAGCTGACCCAAAAACGCGGTTTCATAAACGACGCGGCAGGACGGGATTTCCAATATTTGTATGCTGTAAGTTCTCCTTGTTTCCTCAAACTCCGCCGCCGGAACCCGACCGAGAGCTTCCCGTGTCAGCACCAGAAAGCGGGAATCCGGCGAGAAAAATGTATAGCCCTGCGCAACGGAAATCCCGTCGCAGGGCGCGAAGGCGACGGGCTGCCCTTGTGCTATGTCGAAAACACTCAGCCCGGCATAAGTCGCGAGAATGTAATATCTGCCATCCGGCGAGAAAAGGTTTTTCGAAGTGCCGTGTTGTGATGGCGCAGCAAAAAGCGTCTTGCCGCTGCCGAGATCAATTACATGGCGGCCGGTGCCGCTATACGGCAGAACACATTCATAACGGCTGAGGCCGAATTCGGCCAGCTCATCCGCATCCGTGAAATACCCCTCGCGGATGGTTTCACCCGTGCGAACATTGACAAATACGGGCTCGCCTCCCGGTAAAAAAACAATCTCCCCGGATTTATTGTAAACGGCCCGCTTTACCTGCGCGCCGCTCACCCCGCCGGACTCAAAAGCCATTATCGTGGTGGTCGCGCCCGGATGCTCGTAAATCAGGCGAAAAGTTTCCGCATCGTAGACGCGCGTGTATTCAGTGTCCGCCGCCACAAAGGTCTTGCCGTCCGGGGCGGGAACGGCCCAGCTGCCGGGTGTTTGCGCCAGCGGCCGGAATCGGTCATAGCCATATTGATTATAACTGTGGTAAGCCGCGGCGTAGAGCGCGTTTTTCGCCTCCGCCGCGACCGGGCTTTTCATGTCCTCTGGCAACGCCTCCAGCGCCAGGAGCGCCGCTCCGGCGCGGTTGCCCCGCACAAGTTGCTCATGAGAAAAATTGGCGTACACTTTTGCTTTCTGCGCCGTCAATTCTTCGTTCTGCCGCTCAATCGTCACGGCTTGGGCCAAGGCAAAACCGCCGAACACGGCAAAAAACAGCGCGGCCGCGAGGCTGGACGACACAACGAGGCGGAAAAAACGCTCCCGCTCCCGCCGCCGCAAATCATCAAAACCCACGCCGAGCATAGGCGCAAGCAGGCGCAGTTTTTCCACCCGCAGTCTCTTCAGCGCGGCGCGGGCGTTCGGCGCCCTTATATCGGCGGCCAGAGGTTCACGTTCCGTGAAGCCGCCGGCGCCATCCGGCCTGAATCTGATCTGTGGCGGGAAACTGGCTTCCGGTTCGCCTGATATGAGTATGGTCAGGATATTATCGCGCCGCCCCAATTCGATAAAGTAATCTATTTCGGCCATACACCATTTGGAAAGCGGCAAATCCGGCGAGCATATGACGATAAGCCAGCGGCTTTGCCGCAAAGCGCGTTTTATGCCTTCTTCCAGGTCGGCCATCAGCGGCAACTCATCCTGATCGCGGAAAACCCTGCCGATGCGCTTCGAATCGCGGTTCCGCCCGATATGGCCCGGAATGCGGAATGTTTCCAGACTGCGATGAACAGCCCGGGCCACCAGCATGTCCAAGTCCTTATGCCGATAGCTTATGAACGCTTCGTACTGAAAATTTTCGGCCTTGTTTTCCATCGCCCGTCCCCTTATGTGCAGACAGTTCCTTAAGAAAAAGCCGATGAGTTCGCGACGGAACCACCGGCTTTCAAATTCAGTTTGGCAAAAATTTCCGCACAATCTCGTTCACGAGACGCCCGTCCGCCCTTCCCTTGGTCAAAGCTGAGAGTTTTCCCATAACCTTGCCTATATCCTTCACGGTTTGGGCGCCGGTCGCGGCGATCATTTCCTGAGCCATTTTCTCTATCTCGTCTTCAGTCAATTGCGTCGGCAGATATTCCATCAGGATCGCTGCCTCCTGACGCAAGATATCAACCTGTTCGGGCCGATTCACCCGCTCATATTCTTCCATAGCATCCCGCCGCATTTTCAGTTCACGGGCCAGTACCTCGACTACCTCTCCATCGCTCAATTCATATTGTTTATCGATCTCGGCGTTTTTTATGGCTGCCCGCGCCAGTCTGATGACAGCAAGTCTGAGTTTGCCTTCCTCCCTGGCTCGCATAGCGGCTTTCA
>JAISQG010000092.1 GCA_031274335.1 Gracilibacteraceae bacterium | reverse complement strand
ATCATAGCTTCCGCCCATCTCTGCAAGTCTGCTGTTCATTCTTTTTTGCTCATCGACCAAGTCATTGCTGTCCTTGACCAAATATTGCTGTTGTGCATCAAATTCCTGTTGCCGCACATCCATTTCTCGCTGTTGCGCAACCAATTCCTGCTGTCGCATATTCATTCCCTGCTGTTGTGCATCCGTTTTTTGATACAGTTCATTCAATACGCGTATTTTTTCATCCATTTCTCGCAGTAATTGTTCCGATGTGTCGATGAATGCTTGGGATACGATCGCATTGTTATGATAAGCATCCAGCACCGAAACAACATTTGCGTTAATAGAATTCTGAGAATCAACGATAGGAACGATCAAAAATTTCAACAACCGACGACAAATGCGTTTGAAAAGAACAATCAAGCTTCCGATAAATCTGCGATTGGAGTAAATCGGATAATAATAACTCAATTGCCGGTAATGGCTATTGGTATATAGGCGTTTTTCCAATTCATCCATATCGAACCTAAAGTTATGCTGTTCATGGATATCACTTCTATTTTGTCCGGATTTGTCCGATTGCAAAAGAATGGAAATGATTTCGCTTGTGTTTTTTCCGCCACCGGTTGTTTGCATGCCAGTTTCTATCTCTTTTAAAATAGTGTTTATTGTATCTCTTGTTTTATTCATTTTTTTGTCAGTTCCTCCACGACATGCCTCCAAGATATCCCCATATTTCTCAGCCTCCGCTTCCCCGCCCGGCCGAATTCCTCTGCAAGAGTTGCGGATTGGGCAAGCGCGTCTACCGCGTGCGCAATGGCCTCCGGCGACGGATCGACAACAAAGCCTGTCTTGCCATCTTCCACAAATTCCAATGGACCTCCGCTGTCGGAAGCCGTTATTACAGCCTTGGAGGCGGACATGGCTTCCAAGGTAATATAACCGTAATCTTCGTCGAATGGAATGAATAAAACAGCTCTGGCTGCGGCGTATAATGCGAGTTTTTCATCTTGCTCAAGATAATCGAAGAATTTGATCTTTTTCGTGATTTTCTTGTCTCGAATGAAATCAAGCATGCGCGCTTTTTCTTCCGGGTTATCCGCTTTCCCCACGATATATAAATTCAGGTTGCTTTTTGTATGGCACATGGCTTCAACCGCCAGAAACTGACGTTTGGTAATATTGATGCGGCTTGGCATCAAGACATAATCCCCATATCCGCCATCATAATATTTGTCCATATCCGGGCAGGGATGATATAAAGGCGTTGATTGAATGCCGTTATTGCTCAAAAGGCGATCGGATACATTCTGTGAATTAGCATATATCCGTTTTGCTTCCCGCAAGTAGCGGTTGTCCGCATTTTGTACGATTTGGCGCATGCGCAGGCCGTCGGAATCGTTTTGCATGTTGCTGAACTCTGTACCGAACAATTCATATGCCGCCCGATGTTGGTGCAAGATCCATATGACCTTGTTGGAGTGCGGAATGAAATAGGCCGGAAATTTGAGGCCGATGCACAGATCGGCTCGCCCTGCCCACGTGCGTTCTATCTCCAACAGGCGCGCGGCAACGATGTGATTCTCCAAAAGGAGGATAGGATTGTCCATCAACGGCATGGTAATAATCTCCGCCTCATGCCCGGCTTCTCGTAACGCGTTTTTTAGATTTTCGGCGTGTAACTCCGCCCCGCCCTTCACAAAAGGTGCTTGGATGGTTGTAATGGCAATTCTCATATCACTCTTCCATCTTCTCCAACAAACATAGCCCTTACCGCAATCCCCAGTTCGCGTTCATCCGCACTGCCGAATACATCGCTCAGCTTCCAAAGATGATTTTCAAATATCTCTGCCATCAATTCCAATCCTATCATCACGACAATACATGCGCCACCAAGCCAAGGCATCAGCGATCGTCTCCGAAACAGGTATCTCGGGCCGCCAACCCGTGGTCTCTCGCAAGCGCTTGGTATCCGCTTCCACGACCGGCACATCCGCAGGGCGGAAACGGGTTTCGTCGCGTTCAACGCGTATATCCGCTTTCGCTTGGGCCAAGATGATGTCCAAAATACTCTGTATGCTCACGGAACATCCGCTGCCCACATTGTAAGCCGTACCGCCTTCACCTCTTTGGGAAAGCAGGCTGTAGGCGCGCACGACATCGCGCACATCGGTGAAGTCCCGCTTTGCGGAAAGATTCCCGACGCGTATGATCGGTTCCTGAAGACCGGATTCGATTCGCGCGACCTGCCGGCAGAAGTCGCTGACTGCGAACATGGGGGACTGGCCCGGTCCTATATGGTTGAACGCACGGATCATCAGTACGTCCATGCCGTAAGCGTTCGCGTATACGGCCCCCAGCATATCCTGCGCGGCTTTTGTGGCGGCGTAGATGTTGCCGGGTCGGAGCGGCGTTTCCTCATCCACCGGCAGTTGTTCCGGTCGCACGGCACCGTATTCCTCGCTCGATCCGATGAGGAGCACACGTGCGGGATGCTTCATGGCGCGCGCGGCTTCCAACACATGGACGGCACCTTTGATATTGATATCAACCGTCAGAGCGGGTTCTTTCCACGAAAGTGCAACGGAGCTTTGCGCAGCCAAATGAAACACGCATCCCGGATTGACATCTTCAAAAAGCGTCCGCACCGCGTCCGCGTCCAATATATCAAGATCATAAACGGCGATATCGCTATCAATGGTTTCCTGCGAAAGCTTGGTGGCGGAAACATTTCGACCTTCTGCACTGAGGCAAGTCATGAGATGGACGCCCACAAAACCCGCAGCTCCGATGATCAGTGTCTTTTCGCCATTGCTGTTCATAGTCGCGCCGCCTTCAACTCACGCTCCACAATAGAAATATCAATTTCTACCATACCTTCCACTAATTGCTCAAACTTTATCTCGCGTTTCCAGCCAAGCTGTTTTTCCGCCTTGGCGGGGTTGCCCAGTAATACCTCCACCTCAGCCGGGCGGAAGAACCGCGGATTCACTTTTACCACGGTTCTGCCGGACGCCTTATCTTTACCCGTCTCATCAACACCGCTTCCGGCCCACTCAATTTCAATGCCCGCATATCGAAATGATATTTCGGCAAATTCCCGCACCGTGCGGGTTTCCCCTGTGGCGATGACATAATCGTCCGGTTTCTCCTGCTGGAGCATGAGCCACATCGCCCGCACATAATCTTTGCTGTGCCCCCAGTCCCGCCGGGCGTCCAGACTGCCGAGCTCCAGACATTCCTGTAGCCCCAGGCTGATCCGCGCCGCGGCCTCGGTTATTTTCCGCGTCACAAATTCTTTGCCGCGCCGCTCGCTCTCATGGTTGAATAAAATGCCGGAGCAGGCGAACATATTATAGCTTTCGCGGTAGTTTTTCGTTATCCAGTGCCCGTACAATTTGGCCACGCCGTAGGGGCTTCGCGGATAAAACGGCGTTTTTTCAGTTTGCGGCATTTCCTGCACCAAGCCGAACATCTCAGAAGTGGAGGCCTGATAAAACCGCGCTTCCGGTTTGACGGCGCGAATCGCTTCCAGCATATTCGTCACGCCGACAGCGTCGATTTCCGTGGTCGCTATGGGCTGTTCCCAGCTTGTGGCCACAAAAGACTGCCCCGCCAGATTATATACCTCGTCCGCCGCAGAAATCCGCATGGCGTTGATCAAAGAAACAATATCCGTCATGTCGGCATAAATAAAACGAACACGGTCTTTGATATGATCCGCGTTGCCATAATCAAGCCCGCTTTTTCTGCGCATGACGCCATATACTTCATATCCTTTATCCAGCAGCAATTCCGCCAGATACGATCCATCCTGCCCCGTTACTCCGGTAATTAACGCTTTTCCCGCCATCTCGCCGACCTTTCATCCATGTTTTCGTTCTTTAAAAAACCGCTTAATTTTACGCCAGTAAATGGTAATTGCTGCTCCGCCGGCTATCACCACGCCCGCCACGGCCTGTATCACGTAAGTAGCGGCCGAAGGGTCAATATAGGCAAACCCATCCACCATGAACACCAATTGGGCGCTGACAAAAAGACCAAGGACTAAAAGCAGGCGTTTGCGCAAAATAACCATCCCCTTATTGAATTTTGTTCATTATAGCGCATTCCGCGGCAAATTTCAATATGCTGTCAAAAAATAGCTGGGACCTTGCCTTACTGTTTTCTCTGCCGCGCGGCAGTTGACACATATCAAATGACAAGGTTATACTATGCTATATAACTTCAAATATATTGGTAGGAGGCTTCAGACCAAGTGGCTTTTCTCTCTGCGCGCTTGTTAAAGGCGGCCGGCCGTTTAAAACCGGTTCTGACAAAAATTTTTCCCATTTCCTTGCTGCGCCGGGCCAAAGCACTTCTCATCAATCATGCAGTCAGTCAGACCAATTTCATTCCCTTTGAGCGCGCCGCCCACCCTGACGGAATAAACCTCATCGGTGACATTCGCGCTGAAATAGGCCTGGGCCAGAGCTGCCGCCTTGTAGCGGACGCCCTGTCTGCTTCAGGGCTTGATTTCGCCATATACCATTTTGACCAATTGCGCTCTCCTCGCCATGACGATCATTCCTGGGATCAGAAAATATCGAATGAAACTCCTTATAACATCAATCTGTTTCATATCAACGCCGCTGACTTGCCGCTTGCTTTCTTTGAACTGGGACCGGCCATGTGGCACAAGCGCTACAACATAGGCTATTGGCTGTGGGAATTGGAGAATTTTCCGCCGGAATGGCGGACAAACTTGGAATTTGTAGACGAAATATGGACGCCTTCCGAATTTGTCAGCTCGGCCGTAAGGCGAGTCACGGATAAGCCGGTTCATACGATTCCCTATCCGGTCAGCGCGCCGGCAGCGACGCAATATGACAGAGAATCCTTCGGGCTTCCGGACAGCAAATTCCTTTTCCTTTGCATGTATGATTGCTCGTCAACCATGGAGCGCAAAAACCCGCTCGGCGCCGTTTCAGCTTTTACAGCCGCCTTTCGGCCGGAGCAAACCGACGTGGGGCTGGTCGTAAAAATAAATAATCCCTTGGAGCAGGATATTCTTCTGCTGAAGCGGGAATTAGCCGGATACTCCCATGTTTATTTCTTTATGGAAACATTTTCCAAAGAGCGGGTGAATTCTCTCATCGCCTGCGCGGATGCTTATATTTCACTCCACCGCTCCGAAGGCTTTGGCCTGATTCTCGCGGAAGCGATGCTGCTCGGCACTCCCACCATCGCCACCAACTGGTCCGCCAACACGGAATTCATGAACGCGGAAGTTGCTTGCATGGTAGACTACAGCTTCACCGCCATTCAGAATGACGCGGCCGTGTATAAAAAAGGAGAGCGCTGGGCGGAACCCGACATCCGGCAGGCCGCGGAATATATGCGCCGCCTGCACCGGGACGGAGCTTACCGCGCGAAACTCGCCGCCGCCGCACAAAAACACGTGCAATCCGAGCTTAGCGCGGCGCGGGCGCGGGAGCGCATCCGCCGGCGCGTAGAAGAAATATATGCCTCCCGTCATTGAACAAAACCGGGACTCAATGCCGGCGGTTGGCTATAAATTCCGCCATTTTCGTCAGGGCCGCGCGAGCCGGCCTGTCCGGCAGTTCCGGCAGTTTTTGGCAGGCTCTGGCGATATAACGCCGCGCCGCTTCCAGGCTGAGGCTGAGACCGTCGGAGCGGCGAATCAGCTGTACGGCTTCCGCGACCTCTTCCTCCGATTTGTCCTTGCGGGCCAATAATTCCCTGAGCCTGAGCGCGCCGCTCCCCGGCCCGTTCATGGCGATGATCATCGGCAGGGTGATAATGCCCTGCCGCACGTCGCTGCCCACCGGTTTGCCCAATTTTTCCTTTGTGCCGTCGAGGTCCAGAATATCGTCCACCATCTGGAAAGCAATGCCAAGGCAATGCCCGTACTGCCGCAAAATGCGCGCTTCCTCCCTGGAGGCGCCGGAAACGATGGCGCCCGCCTCACAGCTCAGGCTGATCAGCAGCGCCGTTTTGCGCCTTATTTTGTAAAAATAATCGTAGACGCTTTGTCCGATGTCATAAGAAGTCCGTATCTGGCAAATTTCTCCCCGGCACATCTCCACCGAAGTCCGCGCGAGTATGGCGGCTACTTCCCGGTTTTTCATGCTGTAGACGAGCTCCATCGCTTTGGCCAACAAATAATCCCCCGTAACCACCGCCACGCCGTTGCCCCAGCGGGCGGCCAGCGTCGGTTTGCCCCGGCGGAGCGCGGAATCGTCCACGATGTCGTCGTGAGCCAGGGTCGCCATATGTATGACCTCAATCGCCATGGCAACGGTGAAAAGCATTTTCTCATCATAACGAAACAGCTTTCCCGCCAAAAGGGTGAAGGCCGGGCGCACGCGTTTTCCCCCGGCTTCCAGAAGATACACGCCTGTTTCGCTTAGCACCGGAGCGGGAACGCGCAGAAAATTCTTCAGTTCCGTTTCCAGTTTTTCAAGATCCCGTGAAATTAATTGCAGCAAGCTAAATGGATTCAAAGTTCTTTCTCCTGCCCCTTTTTCTCCTGCCCGTCTTTCTTCAGGCTGATGCCGCTCACCACTCCGGCCGGCAGGGACGCAAGCGGGTTTTCCGGTTTGGGTTCCGCGGCGGCCTG
>JAISQG010000009.1 GCA_031274335.1 Gracilibacteraceae bacterium | reverse complement strand
GGGCCAAGTCCCGCAGCCTCGCCCAAACCGCGGGCCCCGCCCCTTCCGCGTCATGCGGATGGACGCCGATCGCCGCGTAAATATCATCATGCTCCTCCGCCAGCGCGACGGACTGCAAGCTGGACTCCTCATCAAAGCCGATGTTCACAATGCGCGTCACGCCGGCCGCCCGCGCCCGCGCCAGCGCCTCCGCCCGGTCAGCATCGAAACGCGGGCTGTTCAAATGCGCGTGTGTATCCCAAATCATCGCACTTCCGCTCCCGGCTCCGCCGCGTTCACCATCAGCACCTCCAGATCATCCCCCGCAGCGGCGGCCAGAATCATGCCCTGGGAAACTATGCCCCTGAGCTTGGCCGGCTGTAAATTTGCCACGAGCACCACTTTCCGGCCGATCAGCGCCTCCGGCTCATAATGCCCCGCGATGCCGGAAACAACGACACGGGTTTCTCCGGCCAAATCCACCTCCAGGCGCAGGAGCTTATCTGTTTTCGGCACCTTTTCCGCCTTCAGCACGCGCGCCACGCGCAAATCAATTTTGGCAAATTCTTCCAAGGAAATCATTTCCTTCGCCTGGCCGCCGAGCGCTCCCGCCCGCTCCGCCGGAGGTTCCGCTGTGTCCGCCGCCGTGTTCGCCTCCGCTTCAAACTGCGAAAGGTCGATGCGCGGAAAAAGCGGCGCCCCCTTTTGCACGCGCGTTCCCGGCGCGAGCAAGCCCCATTGCCCGTCCGCCCAAAGCTCCAGACGCGCCTCACCGCCCAAAAGCGGGCGAAGGCGTTCAGGCACACCCGGCATGAACGGCGCGCAAAACACGCCGAGCACCCGCACGGCTTCCGCGCAGGTGTAAAGCACCCGGTCCAGATTTTCCCGCTCCGCCGGGTCTTTGGCCAGCGTCCACGGCGCCGATTCATCCACGTACTTATTCATGCGGGCGACAAAGCGCCATAGTTCTTCCAGCGCCCCCGCCGGATCACAGGCCAGCAGCTTCATTTCTACACCCCGCCATACCTCCGCGGCCAGGGCGCTGATTTCTTCCTCCCGCGCCCCCGGCGCCCCCGCGGCCGGAACGATGCCGCCGCGGTAACGCTCGGTCATAGCCAGCGCGCGCGAGACGAAATTGCCGAGGTCATTGGCTAAATCAACGTTAATCCGCGTCACCATATCGTCTTCCGAATAAGTTCCGTCCGCGCCGCTCTGCATCTCCCGCAGCAGGAAATAACGGATAGCGTCGGAGCCGTAACGTTTCAGCAGGTCAAACGCATCCTGCACATTGCCGCGCGATTTGGAGATCTTGCCCCCCTCCCGGTCGACAAACCAGCCGTGCCCATAAATCCGCCGCGGCAGCGGCACGCCGAGCGCCAGCAAAATAATCGGCCAGATGACGGCGTGAAAACGCACGATGTCCTTGCCCATGAGGTGCACGTCGGCCGGCCAGAATTTTCGAAAAAGCTCTCCGTCGGGATAGCCGAGCGCCGAAATATAGTTAATCAGCGCGTCCAGCCAGACATATACCACATGCTTGGGGTCAAACGGCACCTTGATCCCCCATTGGAAGGTCGTCCGCGAAACGCAGAGATCCTCAAGCCCGCCGCTGATAAAGCGCGTCATTTCGTTGCGGCGGGAAACGGGCCGGATGAAATCCGGATGGGCCTCGATGTGAGCGAGCAGGCGCTCCTGATACTTGGACAGGCGGAAAAAATAGCTTTCCTCCTTCATCCACTCCACCTCATGCCGGCACCACTCGTTCGGGCATTGCCCCTCCACTATTTTTTTCTCCGGCCAAAAAGTCTCGCAAGGCGTGCAATACCAGCCCTCATACTCCGCCTTGTAAATATCGCCCTGGTCATGCAGCTGCTGAAAAACCCGCTGCACGACAGCGGCGTGCCTTTCCTCCGTCGTGCGGATGAAATCATCGTAGCGCACATCGCAAAGCTGCCAGAGACCGCGAAATTTTTCCACAATCCCGTCCACATACTCCAGCGGGTTTATTCCCAGGCCATCCGCGGTGCGAATGATTTTTTGTGAGTTTTCATCTGTTCCCGTCAAAAAATGTACTTCCTGGCCACGCATCCGCTGCAAACGCGCGATGGCGTCCGCGGCGATCGTCGTGTACGCCGTACCTATGTGCGGGCTGGAATTTGGATAATAAATAGGAGTTGTGATATAATATGACATGTGATTCTCCTTTGTCCGCCAAATTTCAAAAGGCGCAATTACTTTGTGAATAAAATAATTTGAAAATCGCAAAAAAAATGCTTGACTATTAAAGGGATTTCTGGTAAGTTAAGGCTAGCCCCTGTCGGGGGCTATAGAGAAAAAAAGGAGTGATTCCATGAAAACTACAGGCATTGTGAGAAAAGTGGATGAATTGGGCCGCGTGGTGCTTCCGATTGAATTGCGCCGCACTCTCGGCATAGACGAAAAAGATGCTTTGGAGATTTATGTGCACGAGGACACCATCATCCTGAAAAAGTATGCCCCGGCTTGCATCTTCTGCGGCAGCGCGGATGATATGCAACAGTTCCACAACAAAAACATTTGCCGCTCCTGTGCTGCCAACCTGGGCGACCTCGCGGGCACTTCAGAAAGCAAAGCAGTCTGAGTACGAGTCGTTCCGTTTCTACGACGAAGGCGGTTTATCCGCCTTCGTCTTTTATTTCTCCGCGGTTCTCCAGCCACAGGCGGTAGATTTCCCTTTTGCTCAGGCCATAATCCTCCGCCACAAGCGCCTTGGCCTCCCTGATGCTCAAGCCCGCCGCCGCCAGTTCCTCCAGGCGGGCGATGATTTCTTCCGCCGCAGGGAGAGGCGGCGCTGTTTCGGGAGGCGCCACGAGCAGACAGCACTCCCCTCTGGGCGGCTGTCCGGCAAAACGCTCCGCCAGCTCCGCCACCGTGCCGGCGCAAAGCTCCTGATGCAGCTTCGTCAATTCCCTTGCCACCGCTGCCCGGCGCTCCGGCCAGCAGTCCGCCATGTCGCTCAGGACGGCGGCCAGGCGATGCGGCGCCTCGTAAAACACCAGGGTATACGGCAGTGCGGCCAGATTTTGCAGTTCCCGGCGCCGCGCGGCGCCCGCCGCGGGCAGAAAGCCCAGGAAGAGAAACCGCTCGGCGGGCAGACCGCTCAAGACGAGAGCCGTGAGGCCGGCGCTGGGGCCGGGCAGGACATCCACATTGATCCGCGCCGCCCGCGCCGCTCTGATAATCACAGCCCCCGGGTCGGAAATGCCGGGCAATCCGGCGTCAGAGACCAGGGCCACATTCCGGCCGGCCAGCAGATAAGTTATCAGCTCCTCCGCGCGCCGGCGCTCATTGTGTTCATGGTAACTCACCAGCGGAGTTTTTATTCCGTGACGCGCGAGCAGGCCGCGCGAATGTCTGGTATCCTCCGCCGCAATCAGATCCGCCTCCTTCAAGACTCTCAGCACGCGTAATGTGATGTCTTCCATATTTCCAATCGGCGTCGCGCAAACATACAGGGTTCCCGGCTGAGGCGCGCCGCTTCCCTCAAACTTCGTCATGGCGCAAAAATGCCGCGCAAAACAGGCATGGCTCCGTCATGGGCTCCCCAAAAAACAAATGACAGACGTGAAACCCTTCCTGGTAGAGTTTTTCGAGATTCTCCGCCGCTTCACGCCGAATTTGGGATGAATTCGCCCGCAGCAGCGCCGCGTCCGTTTCGCTCAATATGCTGAGTTCACGCTGCAGCCGCGTGTTTTCGTCCTCCAGGGAAACCACATACTCCTTCAGGCTTTTGATCTCCTGCCAGAGGACAGCCACATGATCCTCCACCTCGGTGAACGCCTGCGCCAGCCTGCCCATCTCAATCCTCCGCTTCGTCCAGCAATTTGTGCAAATCCTCCGGTTCGGCCGCCGCATCCAGCTCTTTCAAAAAAGCGTTGTTCTTCCCGCTCCGCTTGCACTCATAGCAGCCGCTCTCATATTTGAGGCAGCACATGAGCCGGCCGCAGACGCCGGATATTTTGGAGGGGTTAAGCGAGATATTCTGTTCTTTAGCCATGCGGATGGACACGGGTTCAAAATCTTCTAAAAACGTCGCGCAGCAAAGCTCGCGCCCGCAGGTGCTGAGGCCGCCGATGATTTTCGCCTCGTCCCGCACGCCGATCTGCCGCAGCTCAATGCGGGTGCGAAACACCGAAGCCAAATCGCGCACCAGTTCCCGGAAGTCCACCCGTCCTTCCGCCGTAAAGGAAAAAATAATTTTATTGCCGTCAAAAGTGTATTCCACATTTACCAGTTTCATCGGCAGATTATGCGCTTCGATTTTCCGCAGGCAAATCTTGAACGCCTCGGCTTCCTTGCGGCAATTTTCATCCTGAATGGCCTTGTCGTCCTCATCCGCGCGGCGCAGCACTTCTTTCAAAGGCTGGGGCAGGTTTTTTTCCTCCACCTGCCGCGGCGGGCGCGCCACACAGCCGTATTCCAGGCCGCGCACCGTCTCGACAATAACGGTGTCGCCTATTTCCAGGGCCAGGTTTCCCTTGGCAAAATCATATATTTTTCCCGCTTTGCGAAAGCGGATGCCCACAGTTTCCGTCACTTCATCACTCCTTATTTCTCAGCAGCGCCTATAACACGCAACGTCAGCACTTCCAGCACCAAACGCTGATTGACGTTATGCCTTAAATCATCCAAGGCTTTTTTCACCAGGACCAATCTGTCCGGCCGTCCGCGGCCGTCCGCGATTTCCGCGCTCAGGCGCGCCGCAAACGCCGTCAGCATGAGCCGGATTTCCTCCCGTTCCAATTCCGCCGCCAAGGTCAGGACTTTAAGAAAATCTCCCTCGGAAAGCACCGCTTCGTAGCGCGCCAGCCAGTCCGCCACCTTCTCGCCGCCCGCGGCGCTGATTTCGTGGGCGAGAGCAGCGTCGCCGCCGGCCAGGGCCAGCGCGTCCTCGCTTACCGCACCGCCGGCTGGCTCGGCGGGAAAATACACCATTTGGGCGCGGCTTCTCAGCGTGGGCAAAACAGCTTCACCGTTATCGACGCTCAGGACGAGCACCGTGGCGGGCGGCGGTTCTTCCGCCAGGCGCAGCAGGGCGTTATTCGCCTCAATCGTCAGCTTATCCGCTCTGTCAATCAAAGCGGCGCGATACTTCCCCTCATACCGCGCGCGGGATAGCTTGGCCTGCAGATCCAGTATCTGCTCCACGCCGACAGA
>JAISQG010000058.1 GCA_031274335.1 Gracilibacteraceae bacterium | reverse complement strand
GGCGGCCGCCTCCGATATTCTGGGCCACTGCGTGACATCAAGCACTGTAATCACGGCATGCAACTCCAGGCTGACATGCCTGGCCGCTTCCAGCACGGCGTCCGCCAATTCCGCCGGTCGGGCCAGCCCCGTCGGCTCGATGATGATGCGTTCCGGCCGGAACGATTTGCACAAGCTGATCAGAGCCGCGATCACGTTCCCGCGCAGCGAACAGCAGATGCAGCCGCCGGTGATCTCCTGCACCTCCACGCCGGAGCCCGCCAGGACGTCCCCGTCTATGGCAATTTCACCGAACTCGTTTTCGATCAAGACGACTTTTTCCCCGAAATATGCCTCCGAAATGAGCTTGCTGATAAATGTCGTCTTGCCCGCCCCCAAAAAACCCGAGACAATATCGACCTTCGCTCTATTCTCCATTTTTCCCCTTCGCTTTCTTATATATTAAATCCAATCTGACTATAGCGCGAAACCTCATCGACCGCTTAGCACAATTCGACTGAATTTCTGGTAAAATTCGATTTCGGACGCTGCCTTCGCAGACCGCCGACCCGTCACAGTCTCAGGACAGTTCCTAAGGAATTGCCAAGCGTGGGAATGTCTGCTATACTGTACGGGTATACGGTGACAGTTCCTAAAATGCTGAAAAAGGGGTTTGAGCGCCGATGAAGTATCTGAAAATTCTGTCCTGCAAGGTCCTGCATAGGGAGATTTCCCATCTTTTATCTGCATGCACGAATTTCATTGATGTAACTTATTTGCGCCAAGGTTTGCACAACACGACGGAAAAGCTCATGTACACGCTGCAACAGGAAATAGACCTGATTGATTCCGGCGAGGATATGCACACGACATATCCCCCTTACCGCCAGGACTTCGACGCTATCCTGATCGGCTACGGCTTGTGCTCCAACAGCATTGAGGGCCTTCATTCGAAAAAATACCCGCTGATCGTGCCGCGCGCGCACGATTGCATCACGCTGTTCCTCGGCTCGCAAAGCCTTTATGATGAATATTTTCATTCCTTCGGCGGCGTCGCGTACTGGTATAACCGCAGCTGGATCGAAAACGCGCCCATGCCGGGGCGCGATATGTTTGACGCGGAGCTGGCCTATTATACCGCGAAGTACGGCGCGGAAAAAGCGCGGGACCTGGTGGATCTGTCGGCGGAGACGTACAAAGACTACAAGGACGCCGTATTCGTAAAATGGGACGGCCTTGATTCTTCCGCCCATGAGGCCTACACGCGCATGTGCGCGGACTATTTGGGCTGGCGCTACAGCTGCGTCCAAGGCGGCAGCAGCCTGCTCGAGGACTTTCTGTCCGGAAATTGGGACGACGAGCGCTTCCAGATTGTACCGCCGGGCAAAAGCGTTGCGCTGACCTATGATAAGCGCCTCCTGACTTATATGTAGAATCAAACGGAGATGAAATATTTATGATCCAGAAACAAAATCAGCTTACCGATACGCCTTTCGCTCATTACAGCGCGATATACCGGACGCTTGACCCCGGCGAAATAGCAGCCAGAACCGCGCTGGCTTTCGACAGGGAAACCTCTTCTTTCGCCTTCACGCTCATGGGTGAAAAATACAGGGCGTCCTTCCCTGATTTTGCGCTGATCGACGCGGCATCAGGCCAAACGGCCCAACGCTCCCATGAGGGTATACTCATCCTCCGCTATCTTTGCGCAGGCAAACATGTCGCGGCCACCGGCCAGGCTGTCGCCTACAGCGAAATTCCCTGGGGGGATGCTTATCTGGCGAATTTTCGCCATAGAGTGATCGCCCGGCTGGCGCGGGAATTCGGCGGCCGCCTCGACGTCTTGCGCAGCGTGATGGAGACAATGCCGGAGCTTTGTGCAGAGCGTTTGGAAAAATGCGATTTGGGATACCGGTTTTTGTTTATGAGCGGGCTTTTCGCCCATCTTCTTTTCTGGCAAGGCGACGATGAGTTTCCGGCGTCGGCCCAGATCCTCTTTGACGACAATTTCAAATACGCATTCACAGCTGAGGATATAGCGGTGTCGGGCGACATCATCGTCAGCCGCCTGAAGCGGATGTGCGCGAATGGAAAGCGCCCATAAAAAATTCCCCTAAGGAACTGTCAAGAAATAACTTGTTCAAATTGCTGTTATCGCTCATTTCCTAGTGATGATCGCCGCCGTGATGACCCCTATCGGAATCATCGCCCTTGGGAAGAACCTGTTCGCCGCTTTCTCTATAACTCGCGCCGTCATGATGTTCCTGCGTGAGCGCGCGGATTTCCCCGATGGTATGGTCGCGGCAAGAATCCACTGTGGCGGCGGGGGCTACCTTTTGTAGTTCGAGAATGGCGAGGTATTTAGCCGGGCTGATGTCCTGCCCATATGCTTCGTTCCGAACTTCCGCGCTCACGGCAAAAACTTCGGATTGCGGCGTGATATGATGTTCCGATACCGCTAACCGCACATTGGATTCAACGTCGGCAAGAATTTGGCTCTCCTTGTCGGATTCGGCGGTCTGCAGCGTGACGGAAATCATTGCGTCGTCGCGCAAATAGCCGTCGGCGACAACCGCGTCCACGATAAGCCGCGTCGCGTCTTGATATGTTTTATGTTGCAGCCTTATTTCTGAAAGGATTTGTCTGCCTTCGCTGTTATACGCGTATGCCTCAATGACCCGGCCAAACCGATTAACAGAAATCTCTATGGACGGATTAACGTCAAAATCCAAAAACGCCGTGGTTGTGAAATAGCTGTTATAAGAAAACCCGCCAAAGAAAAGCAGGGCGGCAAAAGCTGCGGACATAAAGGCGATTTTTAAACGCGCCGGGCGTTTTTTCGGTATGGGCGCTTTTTGTATTTCCGCTTGCAGAAAGCGCAACGTGTTTGCCTTTAGAGCGTCTTCGGCCTGTATGGATTCAAAAGCGCTTTTTATCTTATTCATCGGCGAAATCACCTCCCAGCGCGTCTTTCAATTTTCCCTTTGCCCGCGAAAGCCAAGTGTATATCGTGTTTTCGTTCTTGCCGAGCAGTCCCGCGATTTCCACTGCCGAATAGCCTTCATAATAAAAAAGATAAATAACATCCCTGTACTTTTCCGGCAAAGCCAGCACCGCATCCAATATCGCGCGGCTATCTTCCGGCATATCATAGGACGGTTCCGAATCCAATTCCTCCAAGGATAAACCCTTGCGCCGAAAAAAGCTCTTGTGCACGTCCTTACAGGCGTTGACCGCGACGCGAATCAGCCACGCCTTTTCGTGTTCGTAGCTATCAAAGGGCGCGATTCGCAGGACGTATTTCAGAAATACATCCTGAAACACGTCCTCCACATCGCTATGATTCTTCATGTGCAGAAAACAGACACGGCGCACCGTGTCGGCATACAACTCAACCGCGCGGCGCGCCTCGGATTCGCTTTTCATTGAAATACTTCTAATTCTAATGGCAAGGCCGGTTCCTCGCCGCAGAATTGTGGCTATGCCCATCATTCGCTGCGTGGGCGAAGCAATACGTCCCATCGTGTTCGTGGTATCCGGTAAGCGTACAGCCCGCCACGTTGCAGTAATCGTGGTAATTGTGCCCGTCGCCGTAATAGTGCGCCGCGTAATAGACGCTGTTATGCGTGTGCCATCCCGTCTTGGTACAGCTCTCAACCTTGCAGACCGCATAGGCCGCGGTTGAGCCACCGCCTTGATGTCCGTGAGCGAAAGCCGTTGTCGCGCCGAACACGGTCACTATAACCACGGCGGCCAATATTGCGATAATTTTTCTCATATGAAACTCCTCCAAATTTTGAAAATCGAATCCGCGCCTGTTTTCGCCTCCATATTGAACACGATTGGCAAGGCGGAATCCTTTCACATTTTCAAAAAATTTTTCAGATGGACTCACAGCTATCCCCATATCATAGTATACCCGATTTTCAGGCCCCTGGCAATGAAAACCTCACCCGCCCGCTCCTTTAAGCCGTGCCGGTTGCCGGTCGCCGGTCTGGCCGATTAACCAATAATAACGAATTTCTTCCCATCAATCTGTGTTATCTTGGAGCCAATCCCATATACTGCTCCAATTGCTTCTTCCGTGATTATAGATTCATCCCCATACTTATAAACCGAACCCTCTTTGATGAACAAGAATCTGTCACAATAACGAAGCGCGAGATTAAGGTCGTGAAGAACCATAAGAACACTTATATTGCGCTCTCCCGCCAATCTCCGCACCAACGCAAGCATTTCGTATTGGTTTTTCGGGTCGAGGTTGCTGGTCGGCTCGTCTAAAAGCAATAACCTTGGCTGTTGAACGAGGGCTCTTGATAGCATCACCTTTTGCAGCTCACCCCCGGAAAGTTCGTTCACATACCTCAACTTAAAATCTGTCATGCCGATCTGCTCGATGGTCGCATCACATATGTCAATATCTTCTTGCGCGACTGCCCATTTTATGTAAGGCTTCCTCCCCAACAGCACGGAATCAAACACAGTTATCTGGCTTATTTCATTCTTCTGCGCCACATAGGATATGCGCCGCGCTGTTTCCACCCGGCTCATTTTAAGAACGTCGTTATTGTCAATATGCAGGCTTCCAGTCTTAGGTGTCCGTATTTTGCTCAGGCAGGTAATCAAAGTGCTTTTTCCAGCGCCATTATTGCCCAAAATGCCAACACATTCACCATTTCGGACATTAAAACTGATGTCCTTCAAGATTGCATTTCTGCCGTAAGCGTAAGAAATGTTTTTTATCTCTATCATTTTACCGTCATCCCTTTTTTTATTATCATATACAGGAACAGCGGCGCGCCGAGAAAACAAGTAAGTGCGCCTATCGGCATAATGGCGGGGGCTTTAATCATTCGTGACGCTATATCGGCAGCAAGCATAATCAGCGCCCCCATCAGGGCTGAACATGGTATAAGAAACCGATAGTCATTTCCGACAAATCTGCGCACTATATGCGGCGCGATCAATCCGATAAAACTTATAGTCCCGACAAATGCTATGGCTGTCGCGGAAATAAGCGTAGCGACGGTCATGCTGAGAAGAATAAGCATATCAACATTCACCCCAAGACTCTTTGCCGTATTGGCGCCGCTTTCCATCGCGTTATAGTTCCAGCGATTGAATGAGAAATACAGGAAAGCCGCCGCGCTAAGAGCAAAGATAAGTGTTATTTCCTTCCAGCCCGCCCTGCCAAGATTCCCAAATGTCCAAT
>JAISQG010000151.1 GCA_031274335.1 Gracilibacteraceae bacterium | reverse complement strand
TAAGCATCAAGAAAGGCGGCGCTCGGACGCAAAGGATACCAGTAACCATCTCCGATTTTCTGCGGTTTTTCTCCGTTCGCGCTTATATAGGTACCGTCACCAGAAAAAATGCGAATATCATTTGCCTGACTAGGACTGCCGTCATTGATGTATTCTCCTTCCATCGACCACTTTACCTCTCCGTCAATAATAGCACTGATAAAGCCTTCGGATTGACCATAGCCATAGATTATTTTACCGCCGTTGGCAATGGCAAATGGCATGAAATTGCCGTCAATCAGTGTTTCTTTGCCATTATGCCAGACAGCGCTCCGCATTGCAGCGTAATCATCATCTTCAAAATGCTTTATATATGCAGCGGTTTTCCCGTCGGGGGATAGAACTACGCACATATTGCCTTCATAAATCTCGGTGTCTTCCGGCAAATTGGCAGTTATCACCTGATCCTTACCGCGAGCATAGATGCGCAGCCCTTTTGAATTTCCGTTTTTATCCACGACGGCATAGGCCAGCGCTGAACCGTCCGCTGACAGCGCAAAGCTCATAACACCGCTCGCAATCCGCATGTTTTTGCCGTTATCCGAATAGTAAAGCGTTTGAGAGTCCGTTCCGTCAATATCAAAACTATCTTCGTCATAAACAGAAAAGGCGGCTTTGCTTCCGTCAAGGCTTCTTTGTATATACATGTTTTGGGATAATATGGATGCTTTTACATTCGAAGGATACGGATAATCATAAAGGCTTGCGCCCCTTATCGTCTCATCTGCTCCGTTCGCGGATATGACGCGCACACCGTCACGCACTTCAAAGATGCCGATAAAATTTTGTAATCTTGTTGTTCCCGCCGCCCCGCCGCCGATTCCGATCAGGCCGAAACCCGAAGTCAGTATCCCGGTCACAGCTACAGCGACGAGCAGCGCCGCCGCGATGACCGGAATCAGCGGAAATTTCCGGGCCTGACTCATTGGAGTTGGGCGCCCGTCGGCAGGAGCAGGAGGCGGTACCGCCGCAGGGGCCGCCTCCTGCCGCGCTCCGCAATTCGGGCAGAAGACGCTGCCCGCCGTCAGTTGTTGTCCGCAATGAGTGCAATACATTGGATTTTTCCCTCCTGCCTCTTTTTGGGATTGATGTGTTCCTGGGACGGGCGGGCTCGCCCGCCTTCGGCGCGGTCGGGTCATCTTCCTCCAAAGGCGTAAACCTTGGTGCTGTCCGTGATGGCGCCGAAATCCGCTTTGTCAAGGTCGTTATAAGGCGTCAGGACGATGGCGGATTTGTTCTTGGCGGCCAGCGCCGAGCCGGTCAGGGCGTCCACGAGCGATTCCCCGTCTGCGGTATAAATATGAGAATAATCAAAATTCAGTGAATCGCGCAGCAATTTGTTTGTGGCGTAGCGGTTGGCGCCGAAAATCCGGGTCACGCCGGAGATGTCCTGCACGAGGCCCGGGCCGCCGACAATATAGCTGGGCTCGGGCGATTTTTGCATGAATTCGGCCTGGTCGGCGTAATAGCTCCCGCCCGGCCGCGCCACCTGGATGATATAGCCGTTGGCCGCCGCGTAAGAGGCCACGGAAACGGCATCCGCCAGGGCGCTGTACCCGACGAGGAACGCGCCGCGCGGGTTCTGCACTTCGGCATTGATGAGGGCCGCCGTCTCGAAGCGGTCCTGGCCTTTGAGCACTTTCACCTCCACGTTGGGAATGCTGGCGTATACCTGGTCGACGACCGATTGCTGCAGCGCGCCCACCGCGTAAACCTTTTTCGCGCCGAGGCGCTGGATTTCCGTGATGACAGCCGGGTCAAGCCTGTTGTCCACGCTGAGCAGGATCGGCGCGTCTTCCTGGCCGGCCAGCGGCGCGACGGCCAGGGCGTCGATCAGATTGGCGTTGGCGCCCGGAGCGAGGATCACCGTCCGGGCCGCAGTCCAGCCGTGACGGGAGATGGCCACCGAGGTTTCCACCCGGTTTTGCCCGGAGATGAATTCCACATCTACGGCGGCGATTGGCAGGGGCGCGGAGAGCAGCAGGGCGAGCGCGAAGCACAGGATCGGGGCTTTTTTAATGTTTGCTTTCATGGGTAATTCCTCCATTTCTCTTAGGGCTTTCGTTCAACCCACACGCTTCAAAACAGTCGTGTTGGAGCCGTCATAGATTTCCACATTGTTTTCGTCGATGATTTTGACCGTAAAACTCAGGTTTTGACTGAACAGCGCGCTCGTCGCGTCCAAAATATACTTGCCTCCGTCCTGGTAAAAAGCATATGTGTCCTGCGGGCTGAAAAAATTGCAGTGCGTGCCGTCGAACACGACAATCGAACCGGGCTGCGCCTGGCCAAAGCCATAGTCGCCGACGCTTTTCCATTTGCCCTCTATGGCAAAATCGCCGGAGTACGCCGCCGGCTCTTCGCTTTCGGCCGCGGCTGGCTGGGATGAGGATGGCTCCGGCGGCGCGGCGGCCGACGTTACGGCTGATGGCTCCGAATAGGAATTTGGCGCGGCCGGCGCGTCGCCTGGGCCCGTCGAAGCGGGCGGCGCCGAACAGCCTGAGATGGCGAGTGCCGCCGCCAGCGCGATGGTCAGCGTGATAAATTTTTTCATGGTATTCCTCCGATTGTATTCTGGGATTGCTGATAAGCACTACCCACTACCCACTACCCACTACCCACTACCCACTATCCCCTACCCCCTACCCAGTTCCCGTCCGCCGCGCCGCCCAAACTGTTCAGACAGCGGGCCAGGCGGCATTCATCGTTTTGCGCGACCAGACAGGCTGTCAGTGTCATTTTACCGTTCCTTGCGGCGGTTGTTCTCCCAAGTGGTCTTTCCATGTGAAATCCTGATTGCAGAAAGAGACAAAGAGAAACTCGCTGCTGCCAAGTTTCAGCCGGTCATAGTCGCGCAATGGGGCGTGAGATATCAGAAACTCGCCGTTCAGATATGTCAGTCCGCGGCCTTCGCCCGGCTGGACAAAAAACTCCTGCTTCAGCGGCTCAAACGTAATCACGGCATGGTTGACGCGGGAAACGCTGAGTTCCTGCATGACCGGCACATCCATATCCACCGACCGCCCGATGCTGTTGCGGCCTGTTTTGAGGCTGTAGCCCTGTCCCCGGGAGGCGCCGCTGACATTGACCAGCCAGCCGACGACCGGTTCGGTGCCGCCGTGATCAAAAAACGCCACTGTTTTGCCATCGGCTGCCGGAGACGCCGGGGCGGGCTGCCGGTGAGGAACAGGAGGGGTCACAGCGGGAACCGCTTGCGGTATCGGTATGGGTGTTGGCGGTGAGGCGGGCGCCGCTTGCGGCGGGGGAGCGGCGAAGGGAATGGGCGCCGCTTGCGGCGGCGAAGCGGCAAAAGGTTCGGGCGTCTGCTGCGGAGCGGCAGCGTTTTCGGCTTTTGTGCCGCAGTACATGCAAAAACGATGACTGGGAGTGACGATCTTGCCGCAGTTGCGGCAATACTGCGTGGACATTCTTTTTTCCTCCTTGGTATATTGCAATTGTGGCGATAAGAACGCTTGCTTCGGCACTCTGCGTCATTGCGGCCTCCGAGCCGCAATCTGCTCCATGCTGCATATTTCGCCGAAGCAAGCCGGGCTGTATGGTTCTTTTTGTCGCGGTACAAAAAGAACGATGAAATAAAAGACATTTTTAGCCCACATTTCCATTGTACCAGCAAAAATATCTACACCCACGGAACCGGGTTTCATCTTTA
>JAISQG010000101.1 GCA_031274335.1 Gracilibacteraceae bacterium | reverse complement strand
CTGGTTTACAGCCGGCTGGAGGCGTTTATATCAAATAATCTTGTCTTTGTTCCCGTGGTGTCCGATCGTAACACCCTGTACATGGTGCTGGAAATCATGCTTCTGACCGGCATGGCCCTGGGCGGCGTGACCAGTGCGGTGTCCGTCCGGAGGTTCCTGAACTTTTGAGTAATAGGAGAGTTTGGAAAAAATGACAATTTCCAAGAAAGTGATTGCCCTGTGCCTGGTCCTCGGGCTTATTTTGCCGGGCGCGGCCGCCGCCGGCGAATTAGATGAAGCGATCCGCGAGGCTCAGGAAATTTACCGCCAGCAGGATCAGGTGGAAGGGCAGATCAAAAATCTGACCGTCAAGGCGACGGAGATGGAAAAAATGCTCCAGGAGCTTAATTCCAAAATTTCCCAGGCGGAAAAAGACCTGAGCGCCAGGGAATCGGCTTATTTGAGCGCCGTGCGCGAAGTGGAGGACATCCGGGCCGCCGCGGAGCAAAAACAAAAAGATCTGGAGGCCCGGCAGGAGGCTTTGCGCAATCGTTCCCGCGCGGCTTATGAGGACGGGGGCGTCAGCTATTTGTCGGTCGTTTTCCAGTCGGCCAGCATTTCCGATTTTCTCTCCCGCCTAGAATATATGGATCGCATGATCGGCAATGACCAGAAAATTCTGGACGATGTGCGCACGCAAAAAGCGGAACTCGAAACGCAAAAAACCGCGCTGGAGTCCAAAATGGCGGAGGCGGAAAAACTGAAACAGGAAGCGGCGGCGGCCAAAAGCTATCTTTCCGCTTCGCAGGCCCAGCAGCAGTCCGCGCTGCAGGAGAATCAGCGCGACAAGGATGAGCTGATGGAACAGATGGAGCAGCTGGAAAAAGACTCCAAAGAGCTTGAGGCCAAAATCCGCGACCTGCAGCGCCAGAACATGAGCGGGGTCGTCGGCAGCATCACCACCTGGCCTACGCCGGGTTACGCCTATATCACGAGTCCGTTTGAAATACGCAAGCATCCGATAACCGGAGTGGTGAAGCAGCACACGGGTGTGGACATCGGCGCGGCCAACCGGAGCAAAATCCTGGCCGCCGGCGCGGGCACGGTCATACTGGCCAGCTGGTACGGCGCTTATGGCAACGCGGTCATCGTCGACCACGGCAACGGCGTTTCCACGCTGTACGGCCATATGTCCTCCCTCGGCGCCCAGGTGGGGCAAACAGTTGTGGCCGGACAGATCATAGGCTACGTGGGCTCGACTGGCTACAGCACGGGACCGCATCTGCATTTTGAAATCAGGATTGACGGCACGCCAACCGATCCGATGCCGTATTTCCGTTGAGTATATGGAGAGATTACGGGTCAAGCCCGCAATGACGGTAAGGGAATGAAGAAAGAGGATATATATTTTGGAAGATTTAGATTCTTTGCAGCCGGACGGGGAGAAGGCGCAGCAGCCGGACGGGGACAGCCCGCAGCCGGAGAGCCCGGAGCCGGAGAGCCCGGAACCGGAGAAGCGGCCCCGCGCGGCTAAACCGTGGCAGTACGCGCTGATCACCGTATTGCTGATCGTGCTGGCCGGATTTGTTTCTTTCAATATAATCTTGTTCACAAATTACAACAACCTGGGGCAATTGCTCCGGGTGGTCATGGTCATTCAGGATCAGTATCTGGAAGAAGTGCCGGTCAGCAAGCTGGTGGACGGCGCCATCAGCGGCATGGTCGAGACCCTGGATCCTTACAGCTCTTATCAGAACGAGAGCGAAAACCGGGTATTCATGCAGGAGCTCAGCGGGCGCATCGGCGGAATCGGGGTGCTGATCAGCTCGGCTGACCCTTCCCGCCTGCTGGTGGTAAAGGTATTCGCCGACAGCCCGGCGGGGCGCTCCGAGATTCAGCCCGGCGACGTGATCATTGGCGTGGACGGCCGCGACGTGACCGCGACGGATCAGGATACCGCGATTGCCCTGATTCGCGGCGAACCGGGCACAGATGTATCGCTTGAAGTATTGCGCGAGGAAGAAGACAAAATATTTACCGTGACGATCCGCCGCGATTATGTGGTCGTGCCCACGGTCGAAGGACGGGAATTGCCCGGCCACCCGGAAATAGCCGTCATCGCCATTTCCAATTTCAGCGAGCAGACAGGCAACGAATTCGCGCAGGTGCTGCAGGAGATGGACATCGATAGCAAGGCAGGGCTGATCCTGGATTTGCGCTACAATCCGGGCGGGGAGGTTCACGCCGCCTTGAAAACGGCCGGCTACCTGGTGCCGGGCCAAGAGATATTTTACATCGTTGACCGCAACGGAGAGGAAAGCCCCGAGGTCTCCGATTCACCGTATTTGGACAAGCCGCTGGTCGTCCTGGTCAACGAGAATTCAGCTTCGGCGGCGGAAATAGTGGCCGGCGCGGTGAAAGATTACCAGAGCGGGACGCTGGTCGGCGTCACCACTTACGGCAAAGGCGTCATGCAGACTGTGTTTCCCGTGGAGGCCGGCAGTCTGAAGCTGACGACGAACAAATACCTGACGCCGGGCCGCAACGATATTCACGGCAAGGGCATTGAGCCGGACGTAGCGGTGGAGCTGGCCGCCGGCGAGGATGTGACCGTCCTGCCGGAGCAGGAGCCGCTGGACAGCCAGATGCGGGAGGCGGCGCGCGTCCTGCTGGAAAAAATTCAGGGATTAGAGATTAGGGATTAGAGATTATGACTATGAAAAACACGTCTGGGAAAAACAAGCGCAAACAACTGAGCGCGAGCGAGATGGCCATTTTTTGCGCGCAAATGGCCATGATCCTGAAAGCCGGCATCATCGTGGCGGAAGGGGTGGCCGTCATGGCGGCCGACGCCCCGAACGCCGAAGGGCGGGCCATTCTGGAGGATGTGCGGGACAGCATGGAGGCGGGCGAAAGCTTCGCGGACGCGCTGGCGGCGGCGGCCTGTTTTCCGCCGTATATGATCGATATGGTGCGCATCGGTGAGCGCGCGGGCAAGCTGGAGGAAGTCCTGGCCTCCTTGACAGAATATTATGAAAGAGAAGAGGCTTTGGCGCAAAATCTGCGCAGCGCCGTGACTTACCCGCTCGTGATGATCACGATGATGTGCCTGGTGGTCGCCGTTTTGCTGATCAAAGTGCTGCCTGTGTTCAATGAGATGTTTTTGCAGATGGACCGTGAAATGGAAGGCTTTTCGCTGGCGCTGCTGCATTTGGGCCAGTTTCTCGGCCGCTGGTGGCCGGTGATTCTGGGTGCGCTGGCGGCGCTGGCGCTGGCTTTCGCTTTTTTGCGGGCTTCGGCCGGGGGCCGTCTGGCGCTGGGCCGTTTCTGGTCGCGCTTCTTTCTGACTCGCAGTCTGATGGCCCGCATCGCTTCCGGCCGCTTTGCTTCCGCTATGGCGATGATGCTGCAGAGCGGCATGGACACGGATGAAGCCTTGGACATGACGGGCCGGGTTGTGGAGCAGGAGGATTTGCGGCGGAAAATCCGGGAATGTCAGGCGGAGATAGAGGGCGGACGGTCGCTGGCGGAGGTGCTGGAGGAAAAACAGATTTTCCCCGGCCTTTACGCAAAAATGGTCACGGTGGGTTTCAAAACCGGCGTGGTGGACGAGGTGATGGGCAAATTGGCCAGCCGCATGGACACCGAGGTGCAGAACAACCTGAACCGGCTCGTCGCGATGATTGAGCCGACGTTGGTCGTGATTCTTTCCGTGCTGGTCGGTGCGATTTTGCTGTCGGTCATGCTGCCGCTGATGGATATTATGTCGACGCTGGGCGCGTAGGAAATTGAGAGGTTAATCTCATGCCAAAGCATATCGCCCTGCTGCGCGGCATAAATGTGGGCGGGAACAACAAGATAGCCATGCCGGAGCTGAAAGCGGTCTTTGCCGCCGCCGGATTTGCCAATATTCAGACATATATTAACAGCGGCAACGTGCTGTTTGACAGCGAAAGCGCCGATGAATCCGCAACGGCCCGGCAATGCGAGGAAGCAATCGAGGCTCGTTTCGGATTGAAAATCCGTGTCTGCGTCATTTCGGCGAAGGCTCTGGCCGAAGCGATAGACAACGCCCCGCCGTGGTGGAACAGCGACGCGGAATTCAGTCACAACGCCGCCTTCGTTTTGCCACCCGCGACAGCGGCGGAGGTAATCGCCAGCGCCGGCGAAATAAGGCCGGAAAACGAAAAACGGGGTTGCTATGGGCGCGTGATTTTCTGGTCGGCGCGGAAAGCGGCGATTTCCCGGACGCGCTGGGCGAGAATCGTCAGCATTAAAAGCGCTTACGACCACATGACTGTCCGCAACGCGAATACAACC
>JAISQG010000083.1 GCA_031274335.1 Gracilibacteraceae bacterium | reverse complement strand
CCGCGAAAATTCTCAAGTTGCTGTTGTATGCTTGCACTGTCACCGCCTGTTTTTAATCCGAATGGCCTTACAATTTTGTTTCTTAATTTCATTAATATTACTATTAATTTGGGCGACATCGAAAGAAATGCCTTTCCTATATCAACAGAAGTGATTATGTTCTCATAATCAGCAAAGTCAACTTGACAACTGTCTATATAATCGCATTTTTGGTCATGCTGGTTTAACAAAGATCTCTTGTTTACTGCTTTCACCGTTTGCCTCCTTTGCAGGACTTAAAGCAATGCCCTTTGAACGACACTCCACCAGAGTCTCATTCAAATATTTTTATAATTATTGCAAATTGTTTTATCATTATAGCCAATAAACGCTGATCTGTCAAGCAAAAGTTGCATTGAACCGTGTTTTTTGTTTTTCGGCCTCGAAGCTCCGAATTATTGACAAGCCGGGAAAACTGTGTTAATGTGATTTTGCGGCGGAGCCGCGCACACCGCCGGAAAAGCGACTGAGGTCTGGTTCAGGCGGAGGCCGGTCAGTAAAACAGGCAGGCATATAATGGCAAAAATACAAATTTTAGAAATAAATACAATAAATCGCATCGCGGCCGGAGAAGTGGTGGAACGCCCCCTTTCGGTCGTAAAGGAATTGGTGGAAAACGCGCTCGACGCCGGCGCCACGCAAGTGGAAATCCAGGCGGAAGGCGCGGGCGACACACTGATTCGCGTGCGGGACAACGGGCACGGCATTCGGCGCGACGAGTTGGAACTGGCGCTCATGCCGCACGCGACAAGCAAGCTCACCCAAATTGAAGACCTCCAACATCTGGGGACAATGGGTTTTCGCGGAGAAGCGCTCGCCAGCATCGCCGCCGTCTCGCGTCTCAGCATACTTTCCAGGGCGGAGGGAGAAACGTCCGGCTACCTGATTCAGTCCGAAGGAGGCTCGACGGCGCCGGTGAACGCCGCCGGCAGTCCCGTGGGCACGACGGTGACGGTGGAGGATTTGTTTTTTAACACGCCTGCCCGGCGGAAATTTCTGCGTTCGCCTCAAACCGAGGCCGGACTCATCGCCGAAATGACGGGCAAATTGGCCCTGGGCCGCCCGGACGTGTCCTTCCGGCTGTACCGGGACGGGAAGGCCGTATTGGTCACGCCTGGGAACGGGCGCTTGCTTGATGTGATCGGTGCCGTTTTCGGGCGGGAAACGGCGCGACGCATGACGCCCGTCGAGGCGCAGCGGGGAGAATGGAGCATCAGCGGTTTTGCCGGCGAGCCGGGTTTTGCCCGCGCCAACCGCCGGAGCCAGGTTTTTCTGCTGAACACGCGCGTCATACGCTCGCAGGTGTTGGCCTGGGCTTTGAAAGACGCCTACCATACCCTGATGCCGGATAAGGTTCATCCTCTGGCCGCGTTGCGTCTGACGCTGCCCGCCGCTGAATTTGACGTCAATGTGCATCCGGCAAAACTGGAGGTAAAATTCCGGCGGGAGCGGGAAGTCGGGGAATTTTTGCGCGAGAGCGCGCGCGCGGCACTGCTTGCGCTGAAACCGGCGCGGACGCTTGACTGGAATGACCGGGAAATCAGCTCGCCGCCGGCGGCTCGCCATGAATTGCGGCCGCCTAATCCGACGCCGGAGCAGATGAGACTGGTGTACGCCCCGCCGGCGAAGGAACGCTCTGAATGGCTGGAAGCGCAGCCGGCCTACGCATCCGCTGATGAGGCAGGCCTGCGGGAGCCGAAGCTGGCGCAGCTTACTCCGCCGCCCGCCGAGGAAGAAGAAGCGCCGATCAGCCATTTTGCGACGCTGCGCCCGCTGGCGCAGCTTTTCCGCACATATATACTGGCCGCCGACGCGACGAGCCTGTATATCATAGATCAGCATGCCGCGCACGAGCGGGTGCGCTATGAGCGCTTGCTGCGCGAGACGAAGGAGCGCGGGGCTACCGCCCAAACCCTGCTGGCGCCGGAAACTCTGGAGTTTTCCTGGCAGGAGGAACAGGCTTTCTTGGAGCATTACGGGCTTTTGCGCGACATGGGTTTCATCGTGGAGGAATTCGGGCCGCAAACATATCTTCTGCGGGCTGTTCCCTGCACGGGCCCCTATTTCACGCCGGCGGAAGTTTTCAGGCGTTTTCTGGCTGAAGTTTTGGAGGGCAAAGAGCCTCCGGGCGCGGACCGGCTGCTGGAGCGCTGGGTTTTTCTCACGGCCTGCCGCGGTTCGGTCAAGGCGGAGGAAACGCTTGCTTTGCCGGCTATGGAAGAACTGCTTCATATGCTGGGGCAAACGGAAAATCCATATACCTGTCCGCACGGGCGGCCGGTACTCATGAAAATGAGCCGCGCGGAATTAGAGAAAAGATTTTATAGAACTTAGGAATTGTCTGCCATGTCAGTCAAACTTATCGTCATCGCCGGGCCGACGGCCGTGGGCAAAAGCGCCGTCGGCACGGAACTCGCGCTCACGCTCAACGGGGAAATCATTTCCGGCGACTCCGTCCAGGTGTACAAGAGCCTGAATATCGGCTCCGCCAAGCCGACAACCGCGGAAAAGCGCGGCGTGCCTCATCATCTGCTGGACGAGCTAGACCCGGCGGAACCGTTCACAGCCGCCGATTTTCAGACCAGGGCCGCGGCCTGCGCGGCGGACATCAGCGCGCGGGGAAAAGTTCCGGTCGTCGTCGGAGGGGCAGGGCTTTACCTGCGGGGTCTTTTGGATGGCTTTTCCTTTGCCGCGCCCGGCGACGACGCGGCAAAAGAGCGTTGGGCCGCGCTGGCCGGACGGGCGGGAACGGAGGCGCTGCACCGGGAGTTGCGCGAGCGAGATCCGGTTCTGGCGGCGCGCCTCCACCCCAGTGACAAAGCCCGCCTGATCCGGGCGCTGGAGGTCATTGATTTGACCGGCCGCCCGCTTTCCGAACAGCGCCGCTTCGCGGAGCGCGAGTACCCCCCCCTGCCCGGAGTCTTGCTTTTTGGGCTGACCGCGCCGCGCCCATGGCTGTACGAGCGCATCAACGAGCGAGCCGCCGCGATGCTCCGCGGTGGGCTGATCGAAGAAACGGCGGCGCTTCTGGGCGCGGGATACCCGCCCGCACTCAAACCTTTGCGCAGCATTGGCTATCGGCACGCCGTCGCCTATTTGCGCGGACTCACCACGGAGGGTGAGACATTGAGGCTTTTGCGGCGCGATACCCGTCACTTTGCCAAGCGGCAATGGACATGGTTTCGCCGCGATCCGCGCTTTATCTGGTTTGACGTCTCGGAGGCCTCAGTGCAGGAAATAGCAGCCCAGATGAAAAGAATTTCAGAACGCGTGTAAGGATCTGTCGATAAATAACGCTTATTTTGCCGCGGCCTATTGCGGACAGCGCGTAAGTCGTGTAGAATAAGCATAAGGGCTTGTTACAAAATAAACTATAACAAGTCTAACAGAGAAATAACGGAGGGGTTGGGGATGACGAAGACGGTTTTGAATCTGCAGGATACATTTTTGAATCAGTTGCGCAAAGAAAACGTATCGGTGACTATTTATCTGGTTAATGGGTTTCAACTTAAAGGGATAGTGCGCGGCTTTGACAATTACACTGTTTTTTTGGAGTTCGACGGAAAACAGCAGCTGATTTTTAAGCACGCGATATCCACAGTTATGCCTAACCGCCCGGTGACACTGAATTTTTTAGCGGGGCAGGAGGCAGAGGAATAAGGAGGTCTTTACCTTGCAAAAAAGCGTGAAAACCAGCGCGAAAGACAGGATCATCGCTTGCGCGCGACCTTTGTTCCGTGTGCGGGAATTTGAGTCCATAACGGTTGAGCAGATTTGCGCCCACGCGGAGATTTCTAAGAAGACATTTTATTACTATTTTGCCTCTAAAAGGGATTTGCTGCTGGCCTGCATGGGCGAGCAAAAACAGCTGAACGCGAGCGAATTGTCGGCGATATTTTTGTCGGGCGCTTCTTTTGCCGAGCAGCTTTGGCAGGTGAAATCACCACTGGTAAATTTCATTGTGGACTGCGGCTGCGAAATCATGAAGGAGTTACGGGCGGTTTTGCAGGATAAAACACGGGTATACGCGGATTTTAAAAGCGACGCGCACAAACTGGAGGCGTTCCTCATTGAAAAAGCGCAGCAGGCGGGGGAGATTATTTGCCCGGCGGATGCGCACACGCTGGTTCTTGTTGGCTGGACGCAGTTTCTCGGCTTGCTGGATCTGTGGATCACGCTGAACGGCGCTTTTGACTTTGCAGCCACTTACCGCTCCTGGCTGGAGAATAGCATAGGAGTCAAGCCTGAACTCCGGGCGGATCAGGCCCCTGTGTTGCACGGCTGAGGGGAGAATATCATGACAGAAAAAAAACTGCCACTTAGTGATGATAAACTGCGGGATATTGTAAAAACTTTTGGCACACCGTTTCATTTGTACGACGAGCGAGGAATCCGCCAGAACGCACGCCGCCTGCTTGCTGCCTTCGCGGGCCTGCCGGACTTTAAGGAGTATTTTGCGGTAAAAGCGGCTCCCAACCCTTTTTTGCTGCGCGCTCTCCACGCCGAGGGCGCGGGTGCCGACTGCAGCTCGCTGCCGGAGCTGCTCCTGGCGGAAATGGCGGGGCTGCGGGGGCATGAAATCGTGTTCACCTCGAATGACACGCCGGAAGAAGAATATCGCAAGGCGATGGAAATCGGCGCGCTGATCAATCTCGATGATCTGAGCCATCTGCCTTTTCTCCGCGAAACGGCGGGGCTGCCGGACATAATATCTTTTCGCTACAACCCGGGCCCTTTGCGGCAGGGAAACGCCATTATCGGCAACCCGCAGGAAGCGAAATACGGCGTGACAAAAGAACAGCTTTTTGCCGGCTTTGAGCAGGCGCGCCTTTGGGGCGTCAAGCGTTTCGGCGTTCACACCATGATCATATCCAATGAAATCAACCCGGATTATTTTATTGATACCGCACGCATGATGTTTGAGCTGGCGGGAGAATTATTTGATACTCTGGGTATAAGGGTCGAATTCATCAACCTCGGCGGCGGCATAGGCATACCATACCGCCCGGAGGAAGATCCCGTGGATTTGGAGTATTTGGGCCGCGAAACAGAACGGCTTTACGCGGAGCACATCACAGGCCGCGGCCTCGGTTCGCCGCGCGTCGCGCTGGAGTGCGGCCGGATGATGACAGGGCCGTTCGGATGGCTCGTGACGTCCGTCCGCCACATAAAGGATATTTACAAGCAGTATGCCGGGCTCGACGCCTGCATGGCTGATCTGATGCGCCCGGCTTTGTACGGGGCTTACCACCATATCACTCCGCTCGGCAAAACCACCGCTCCGTATGACCGGGTTTACGACGTGACGGGCAGTTTGTGTGAAAACAATGACAAATTTGCGATTGACCGCCCGCTGCCTCTGCTGGAGCGGGGCGATATCCTCGTCATTCATGACACGGGGGCGCACGGGCATGCAATGGGCTTCAATTACAACGGCAAATTGCGTTCCAAAGAACTGCTGCTGGAAATGAACGGCGAGGTGAAACAGATTCGCCGCGCCGAGACGGTGGATGATTATTTCGCCACGCTGCCTGAATGCCGCCTGAACCCGTGCTGAAATTTCACCTCAATTCAAAACCGCAAAAAAAGTTAATTTAGCCTTGTCTTTTCGGCGCCGGCAGGTGTATAATTAAAGCGAGCATTTCGGGGTTTGCCCCTTATTTTGCGCACCTTAAATGCAGTTTGCTGAATGGAGTTTCCTTTATGCGATTTGTTGAAATTGATAATTTGCGCATCGGCATGACTGTCGGCCAGGACGTTTTTATATCTTCCGCTGATGCAGCGCTTCTGGCCAAGGGACAGCAGCTGACCGCCCGTTTTATTGAGCGGATGAAAGAGCACGGCCTGCCGGGAGTCTACATCTACGACCCGAACAAGCCCTCCCCTCTCGTCTTGAACAACGAGCCCGCCATCTCGCCGCAATTGAAGCAAGAAGGCCTGACCGCGATCGAGCATATGTTCAGCGCCATCGAAAACTCAGCCTCCGCGGAAGCCGTAAAAGTCATTAAACATCTGGACAGCGTCGTTGACAACCTGATTGACTCTCTCTCTTACAACAAAGGCGTCCTCATCAACATTGACGATATAAAATCCTATGATGATTACACTTACCATCACTCGATGAGCGTTTCCATTCTTTCCATTGCCATCGGCATCGCCCTGGGGATTCCGCGCGCCAAGCTGAACAAGCTCGGACAATGCGCCGTCCTGCACGATATAGGGAAAATATTCGTCCCACTCGAGATCATCAACAAACCCGACAAACTCACGCCGATTGAATTTCAAGAAATCAAAAAACACCCGCTCCACGGCTATTCCTATATAAAAGAACATGGCATCGGCTCACCTGACGTCGGAGAAATCGTCTGCAACCACCATGAAAAAATCGACGGCACCGGTTATCCCCGCGGCCTGAAAGGGCGAGATATCCATGTTTACAGCCGCATCATCTCCGTGGCCGACGTGTATGACGCCCTGACCTCCCAGCGGCCCTATCGCACGCCCTCCCCGCCTTCCGAGGCCCTGGAGTTCATCATGGGCGGCTGCGGCACGGCCTTCGATTACGACGTGGTGCAGGCCTTTGTCGCGAAAGTCGAGCTTTATCCGGTCGGTTCCCTCGTTCTTTTGAGCAACAATGAGACGGCCCGGATTCTTTCCAACCAGAAAAACCGCCCCACGGTGGAAATATTGGACTCAGGCAGAATTATTGACCTGTACCGCAATCCGCAATACTTGAATGTCGTGATCCTGCGTTCCCTGCCGGCGTCGGAAACCCCTGCGGCCTGAGCGCATTCGGCCCCGGACCGGATGGGCTGATTTTGG
>JAISQG010000041.1 GCA_031274335.1 Gracilibacteraceae bacterium | reverse complement strand
TGGAAGGCGATGAGATCTGGCGGCGCCGGCTGCCGGCCGGACAGCCGCGGACAGTGACGTTGCACGATTCTTGCCCGGATCGCCGGGAGGGTGTTTTTGGCGCGGCGGCTCGGGCGGCGCTGACGGCTAAGGGCTATGTGCTGCGGGAGATGGAACGGACTGGGCCGGATAGCGTTTGTTGCGGCAGCGGCGGGCATGTCGGCGCTTTTCGCCCGGAGTTTTGTGACGCGCTTAAAGCGGAGCGCCTCAGCGAAGCGGCGCGGACGGGGGCGGATGTTCTGGCGGCTTATTGCGCCGGTTGTGTGCTGAACCTGGCGGCAAGGCGCTTCCGCAGCCCCGCCGCTTCATTGGGCCTGCCGGGCCCCTGCCGCGTCAATCATGTCTGTGACCTGCTGTTGGAAACGGACGCGGAATACAGCGGGCGGCGATCTCAAACCGACGCCATGCTGGCGGGTGAGGCAGGAGAGGCACTGTGGGCGCAGGTCATGCGGGATTAATATGCTTCGTCATTGCGGGCTTGACTCGCAATCTGTGTATGCATAAGAAGGGAATATAATTTTGAATTTTCAGGAAATGAATGGCATCCTCAAGGAGACTCTTGGTTTGCGCTGGGATCCGGTGGCTTTTCGCATGCTGCGGCTCGGAGAGGAAAAACCGGCAGCAGCCGTGGAACCAGCCGTCCCGCTCCGGCACTGCCAGTCGGTCATCGCCGCGCGGCGCGGCAATTGCTTGTACATGCCGCCGCGCAGTCACGCCTGTCCGGACGGATCCGGAATTCTGGGACTCGTGGAGATGTCGACTAAGCTCAAGTCAGGCGAATTGTATCTGCTGTTTAAAAAGATGCCGGATATCGAAACAGCGCGGCAGATGATCGCTTCTCGACCGCAGTTTGCCTGCGGCGACTATGAGGCGACGCTTCTGGCGCCGCTCGCCTCGGCGCCGTTCACGCCGGACACCGTGATTTTCACCGTATGGCCCGAACAGGCTATGTGGATCTGTTGCGCGCAGACTTACGCTACGGGGGAGCGGCAGGATTTCAAGGTGTCGGGATTTAATTCGGCCTGCTCAGACCTGGTTGTCCAGCCTCTGCGCTCCGGCCGCATGAATATTTCCTTCGGCTGCTACGGAGCGCGCGCCTCCAGCGAAATTGATGATTTTGAGCTTTATGTGAGCGTGCCGCTCGTTTTGTTGGAAAAAATCATCCCAGCCCTGCAAAAACTGAGTAAAAAAAGCATTCCCGAGGCGCGGCGCAAGATTTATCTGCCGCCTGTCATGGAGCGCGTGGGGGCGCGGAAACCGGAGAATCAGCACGGCAGGCCCGTAACCGTTTTCGTGGATGAGGAATTGTGTGTCGGAGACGGCGTCTGCGTGGCTTTTTGCCCGACCGCCGTGCTGGAAATGACGGAGCGGAATGGTCGGCGGGTGGCGTCAGCTGTGGCGCCTAGCCGTTGCAGCCGGTGCTATACCTGCGTGGGGCAATGTCCGGCGCGGGCGATTCAGCTGGGATAGGTAGGAAAACTGCGATTTCAGCCATGCGGAGCAGAGCGATTTTTCAGGAGGTTATATGACGGTCACTTTTCGCATCATGGGCACGGGCACGGGTGTCGGGGTGCCGGCGTTTTACTGCGCCTGCCCGGCTTGCCGCGAGGCGGAGCGGGATCCGCGTCTTGCGCGTTTGCGGCCGGGAGCGGCGGCGCGGACGCCGGAGGAAACGATCCTGTTCGACGCCGGCCCCGATTTGCGCACCCAGTTGCTGGCGGCGAATATCCGGGACGTGGACGTTATTTTTTTGAGCCATTGGCATTTCGATCATTTTGCCGGATTGGGCGAAATGGAATATTATGTAAAATTATGGCGCAAAGAGCCGGTTCTTCTTTATTTGCTGCCGGAAGCGGAGGCGGATCTCTGGGCGGCCTTTCCGTTTTTGGACGATGTTTTTACGGTAAGACAATTGTCTTACGGACAGGAGTATGTTTTCGGCGGCGGATTGCGCGTGACGCCGCTTCCGGCCGCGCACAGCATACCAACCGCGGGATTTTTGCTCCGGGCGGAGAAGTCGCTGGCATATTTCACGGATACGGCGGGGTTGCCGCCGGTGACGAAGGAATACGTGCGGGGCGTGGACACCCTTGTTTGTGACGCGACTTTTCACGGAGAGAACTGGTTTCCGCACAGCCATATGAATACAGAGGAAGCGGCGGCGCTGGCGCGGGAGGTAGGGGCCGGACGCGTCTTGCTGACGCATCTGGCCATGCACTACAGCGATCCGGTGACGACGGCGGCATTGACGGAGGAACTGCGGGCGCTGGGCGGCGCTGTGGGCCTGGCCTTTGACGGCATGGATATTGAACTTTGAGGGAAAGGCGGTTCGCCACAAGACGCCGTCGACAGCGCGCGTGGGCCGTTATTCGGCGGATTTCCCTCGCTGCAAAAGCCACGCCAAAATACTTACAGCACTAAATGCTATTATCGTCGCCAAAGAGGATTCGATGCCAACAGCCCCTCCTGTAAACAAAACGGAATCTGATTCGAACGCATAGGTGAATATGGCGGGCTTCGGATCAACGCCGATTTTCAGTATTCCGCCGACTATGATCAGGTTCCAGATGCCGTGAGCGATCGCGGCCGGCCATATCGAGCCGCTGTGATAGGTCATCAGCGAGAACGCGATGGCAATGGCTGATACCGCAGCCACCATCATGGCAATGTCCTCGACGCCTGGATTCTGCATGCTGTTAATATGCAGGCAGGCGAACACCACAGAAGGCACGACTGCGGCCACGCGCCTGTTCCACCTGTTTTCCACCACGCGCATAATAAGCCCGCGGAATATCCATTCCTCGGTTATCCCAAAAAGCATGCAGCTGCCTATAATCGCGGTCGAAACGCGCTGCATCATCTGTTCAGAACTGAGATCCGATGCTATAAAAGATCCGGAACTCAGCAAAAGGAAGGAAACGGAAACAGAAACCGGAACCACCACCGCGCACAGGATCCAGATCGCGGGATTCTTCTTTGGCTTGCATATGCGAAATTCACTCAAAGGTTTCCTTAATATTTTGGTGATATAGAGATACACAAGCAGGAGAGTCAGGGGTATATTCAACGCGAGACTTATTGGCAGGGTCAAAAGCGACTGTTCCAGCTTTGTTATGCTGTAGAATGAATCTACGAGCAACGGGGTGATGATGAGGCCGGCATATAAAATGACCATCCCCATGACAGCGTGGAATATTGCCTTAAATCCGAATCGATCGGATTCGAGGTTTGAGAGAGATTTTAGCATTGTTAGCCTCCAAATATAAATTTTCAAACTATTGTGCCGCGATTGTAAGCAATTCGAGCGATAGTTTGTCAGGGTTTTCATTATACAGGACAGTAGGGGCGAAGTAAATCCTATTTGCAAATTTTTTTATCGAATATGCCGCAAATAATTAGTATTTTTCCTCGGAACAGACGAAATTAGTTGAAAAATATCTATTTTTATCCGCCTAAACACTTGGAATATGCAGTTGAACAAATAATGCGCCAGCAAATGCGGCGCGTACCACCTGCCTAAAATAGTGCTTGACGAGGCAGGGTTTATGCCTTATAATGAATCCTGTGACAAAATACCATGAATTATGATGCGGAGGGTTTGGTGCGCCAGACCTCCGAAATGCCAGTGGAGGGGGGGATAAATATGGGGGAAGTCAGAG
>JAISQG010000278.1 GCA_031274335.1 Gracilibacteraceae bacterium | reverse complement strand
GTAATACCAGGCCCTGGCCCGGCAGCCGCCGCAAGTGTTTTTGTAAGCGCAGCCGCCGCAGTCCCCTTCAAAATTCAGGGTGCGCAATTCGGCCAGCACTGGGCTGTTGCGCCAAATATCCACGAAAGAGCGTTCCCGCACGTTGCCGAGCTTTATGTTCATATAAGCGCAGGGCTGAACGTCTCCCCCCGGACCGATGATGCAATAGGCCGCGCCGGCCAGACAGCCCTTGGTGAAACGCGTTTTTATACCCAATTGCTTGGCGATGCGGGTGAACTGCGGGGCGCAGGTCGGCTTCAGCTCAATTTCCACCTCCTGCTGCTTGCGCAATATACGCGTCAGGAGACTCTCGTACTGCTCGGCCCGCAGCGATTCCTGCTCAATGTCCGCGGCACGCCCGGCCGGCACGAGGAAAAAAACATGATGCGCGACGGCGCCTTCTCTGACGGCAAAATCGGTCAGGGCTTCTATTTCCATATCATTCCAGCCCATGACCGTCGTATGCACCTGAAAAGCCAGCCCTGCGCTCCGGCAATGGCGCATCCCACGCACGGCTTCTTCCCAGCTGCCCCGCCGTCCGCGCAATTCATCATGCTTGGCTTGATCAAGGCTGTCCAGGCTGACGCCGATGCACACGGCACCCGCTTCCTTCAGCCGAGCGGCGGATTCCGGCTCAATGAGCGTGCCATTGGTGCCGAACACCGGCCGCAGGCCGCATTGCGCGGCGTGCCGGACGAGTTCATAAATATCCGGACGCATGAGCGGCTCTCCGCCGCTGAAAATCATGATTTTGAAGCCGGCTTCGGCGATCTGGCTGAGCAGGGTTTTGCCTTCCGCAGTCGAAAGCTCGTTCGCAGCTTTGGGGCCGGCGTCGCGGTAACAATGTGCGCAATAGAGATTGCAGGCGTTGGTGGTGTTCCAGGAAATAATCATAAAATCTCTCCGTCACTCAGATAACAGGCGGGATCGGCGGCCCAAAAATCGCCGTGTAGCGCCTCCGCCCGCGCGCGGAAATTGCCGTTACAGATATCCAGCCAGCGGCAGGCGGCGCAGCGCCCGCGCAGCAAAGGTCGGCGGTCTTTGAGCCCGGCCAGGATGGGATTGCTCATATCCGTCCAGATTGCTCCGAATTTGCGCTCCCGCACATTGCCCAGGCGATGGGCCGTGAATTGATCGGGGTGGACGTTTCCCTCCCAATCCACTTGCGCGATCGCGATGCCGGAGCGGTTGCCGCCGTTGGCCCTGAGCAAGGCCAGCGCCTTTTCCGCCCGCGCCGGATCCCGCTCGCGCAGGCGCAGATAAAGATACGCCGCGTCTGCGTGATTGTCCACCGTAAGCACTTCTTTGTCCAGCCCGCGCCGGTGAAAATCCTCCGTGCGCCGAATGATAGCGTCCATCGCCGCCCGGCTTTCCTCATGGCTGACGTCCTCCGCGGCCGCCATCACCGAACCCCGGCCGGAGTAAACCAGATGGTAAAAGCATATTCTGGGAATATTTTCCTGTTCGACCAGGTCAAAAATATCATTGATATAGCGATGATTATGCCGGTTTATCGTAAAACGGAGACCTACTTTCTGGCCGGCGGCCTGGCAGTGCCGCAATCCAACGAGCGCGGCGGAAAAAGCGCCTTTTTTGCCGCGAAATCCGTCGTTCACGGCTTCGGGGCCGTCGAGGCTGATGCCGACATAACTCACGCCCAGTTTTTTCAGTTCCGCCGCCCCGGCAGCCGTGATGAGCGTGCCGTTCGTGGATATGGTCACGCGCAGGCCGACGGAGCGGGCATGGGAGATGAGTTCCGGCAGATCTTCGCGCAGCAGCGGTTCGCCCCCGGAGATGAGCAACACCGGCACGTGAAATTCCGCCAGGTCATTGATAAAAGCGCGGGCCGTCTCCGTATCCATTTTTTCATAATCCCGGCCGTCCGAGCCGGTATAGCAGTGACGGCAGCGCAAATTGCAAGTCCGGATGCAATTCCAGACGACCACGGGGCCGTGCCCCCGCGCCGCGCCGTGCCGCTGTTCCCGCGCTCCCCGCGCGTAGCGCAGCGTATCCCCGTAATGTTCCGTGTCGCCGAGCATTTTGCTGATGCTGATCATTTTACCGCCTCCGCGTGAAGCCGCGCCGCTTCGCTGAAATACGCGCTCAGCGCCGCCACCAGACCGGCTATCGTGTATTCTTCCGCCTCCGCCGCCACAGGAATCCCCAACTCCCGCGCGGCGGCGCTGGTAATCGGACCGATGCTTACCGCCGCCGCCCGTCCCAGCTCCTCCGCTCCGCCGACGAGCGCCGCGAAGCCACGCGCCGTCGACGAGCTGGTGAAGGTCACGGCGTCGATCCGGCCCGCGCGCAGCGCCCGCTGCACGGCGGCCGCGTCCTCGCCGGCGCGCAAAGTCCGGTAGGCCGTCACTTCTTCGACCTCCGCGCCCATAGCGCGCAGCTCCGCCGCAAGATATGGGCGCGCGATGTCGGCGCGCGGCAGGAGGACGCGGTCGCCGGCCCTGACCTTGCCGGTCAGGGCGCGGGCCAGATCTTCCGCCCGGTATTTTTCCGGCAGAGCCTCCACGCGCAAAAGCAGACGCTCCAGCTCCCGCGCCGTTTGCGGCCCTATGGCCGCCAGCCGCGCTCCCCGCAGCTCCCGGATGTCCAAAGCCAGCGCCGCCAGGCGCGCCATAAATGAGCGCACCCCGTTCGCGCTCGTGAAAATAACCCAGTCAAAAGCCGCCGCCCGCCGCACGGCGCTGTCGAGCAATTCCGGATGCTCGGGCGGTGCGAAGCGGATCACAGGATACTCGCTCACTTCCGCACCGAGTTCCCGCAGCGCCGCGCTCAGTTCGCCGGCTTGCTCTCGCGCCCTGGTCACCAGGATATGCCGGCCGAAAAGCGGTTTTTTCTCCAGCCAGGACAACTCCGCCCTCAGGCGCACTACTTCCCCCACCACGATAACAGCCGGGCTGGTCAAACCCGCGCCGGCCGCCCGCTCCGCGATGTCGGCCAGCGTGCCGGTGATCACGCGCTGATCCGGATATGTGCCCCTGTACACGACGGCCGCCGGCGTGGCCGGGTCGCGGCCGCCGGCCGTCAGCCGGGAGCATATCGCGGCCAGATTGCCCATGCCCATGAGAAAAACAAGCGTTTCCCGCCCGGCGGCAATATGCGCCCAGTCCAAGGATGATTCTTCCTTCAGCGGATCCTCGTTGCCCGTGATGACGGAGACCGCCGATGCCAGCCCGCGATGGGTCAGGGGGATGCCGGCATAGGCCGGAGCGGCCGCGGCTGACGTGACGCCGGGAACCACGGTAAATGGTATGCCGTGCCGGGCCAGGAAAGCCGCTTCTTCGCTCCCGCGGCCGAAAAGGAAAGGATCGCCGCCTTTAAGCCGCGTGACGCTGCGCCCCGCTTCGGCTTCCCGCCGCAGCAGTTCGTTGATCTCCCTCTGAGACATGGCGTGGCGTTCCGGCGATTTGCCCGCATAAACGCGGCGGGTCTCGGCCGGCGCGTAATCCAGCAGCTCCGGCGCCGCCAGGCGGTCATACACCAGCACGTCGCTCCGTTTCAGGCACTCCAGCCCCTTCAAAGTAATAAGCCCCGGATCGCCCGGCCCGGCTCCGACCAAAAACACATGCCCCTTGCTCATATCCGCTCCCTTTTTTCCCCGGCTAAAATCGCCGCGCCACCTCGCGCGGCCAGCTCCGCGGCGACGCGCTCCCCCAACTCTTCGGCCGCGGGCGGCGCCGCAACCGCCGCTCCCGCTGCCGCCCGCGCCAGACGCCGTCCGTCCGCGCTGGCGGCCAGAGCGGACAGGAAAAGCTCGCCCCGCTCCCAGACGGCCAGCGCGGCCAGCGGCGCGCGGCAGCCCCCACCCATGCGGGCGAGCAGCGTTCTTTCCGCCGCCGCCGCCAATTCGGTTGGCACATGCCGGACGGCGGCCAGCAAAGACAGCGTCTCCGCGTCGTCCGCTCGGCATTCTGCGGCCAGCGTTCCCTGGCCTGCGGCGGGCAGACAGACAGAGACGCTCAGGTACTCTGTGACGCGCTCCGTCCGGCCCAGGCGCGATAGCCCGGCCGCGGCCAAGACGATGCCGTCAAGATTTTCGCTATCCAGTTTGTTCAGGCGCGTGGCCAAATTGCCACGCAAGGGAACTATATCCAAATCCGGTCTCAAATGGAGCAATTGCGCCGCCCGCCTCAGGGAAGACGTGCCGACCCGCGCTCCCCGGGGCAATTCCGCCAGCGAAAGCCCCAGACGGCTGACCAGAGCGTCTCTGTGATCCGCGCGCTCTCCGGTCGTGCGCAGCGTGAGTCCGGGCAACAATTCGCCCGGCACGTCTTTCAGGCTGTGGACGGCAAAATCTATTTCGCGCGCCAGCAGCGCGCTTTCCAGTTCCCGCGTAAAAAGCCCCTTGTCTCCGATGGCCGGCAAAGGGAGCGCGGCCAATTCGTCTCCTTTGGTTTTGACAGGGACGATCTCAAACGATATGTGCGGATAAACGGTTTTCAGATTCCCCAACACCCATTCCGTCTGCCATAGAGCCAGCGGGCTCTCCCTGCTCCCGACCCTGATGCTCCGCCTCATCATCCTCGCCCTCCTAAGGAACTGTCGAATAATAACTTTAAAGTTATCACATTAATGAGTTCGCGGAAAACACACGGCAACCGCCGTGTATTTTCCCCATTATGCCATATTTTTCACGTATAATCAATATATTCCCGGGAAAAGTTTGACCACCTGTACATCGCCGGTTACTGTTCAGACCTCTGGGACGCCGAACGGGCGAGGCTTGCCTCGCCCGTCATTGCGAGGAGGGGAGCGATGATACGAGCGCGACCGCGCATTAGCGATACAGGACTGCGAACGCGACCGCCGCAAGACAACAAGCGCGGCGGTCGCGCTTGTTGTGCCTGCGGCGGCTCGCAATGACGGGGGGCTGAAGAACGAAATCGCTTCGCGATGGTTTAATATGATCAACGTCATTATGTGATCGACTGGCTTGCTTCGTAAGCCTTTAAGGCTCTACT
>JAISQG010000248.1 GCA_031274335.1 Gracilibacteraceae bacterium | reverse complement strand
GCTCAAAACAAAGTGGGAGAGCAATTTGTGGCAAGAAGACGTGATAGTGCCGTTCACAAGCGAGCATGTTGGAAGGCAAATATCCATTACCTATAATTCATAACTGCACCCCGTCCGCGAAAAGCGCTTGCCGGAAATGCAATATTGTGTTATGATGCTTGGAACCGGCCGATTGAAGATCGGCGCTTATAATCACACGGAGCCTCGTTGTGCCGATCCTTAGATCGGCAAGCACGCGACGCAAAGCGAACCGAGGATAATTCCGCCAGGGAGCGTCATGGACAGAGATCTGTACGCGGAACTGCATGAAAACGAAACGAGGGCGTATCTGGAGCGTATCGGCCTGCCGGCTGACTCATCCCTTTACCGCGAAAAATCCCAGCTGAATCGCCTTATCTTCGCGCATCAGTGCGCTGTGCCTTTTGAAAACCTTGACATAACCGAATTGGGGCTGCTGCCCTCTCTTGCTGTTCCCGCTCTGTTCGCCAAAATCGTCACCAGGAGACGCGGCGGCTATTGTTTTGAACTCAACGCGCTTTTTTACAGCCTGCTGCGCGCTTTGGGTCATGAAGCTTACCCGTGCCTGGCGCGTGTGATGCGCGACGCGGATTATCCGCCGCCGCCTTTGCACCGGGCAACCATCGTCCGCACCGGCGGGCAGCTTCTGTTTTGTGACGTCGGCTTCGGCGGGCCGATGCCCGGCACCGCTCTGACCATAGTCCCGGAGCAGCCGCAAATATCCGGCGGCGACACCTTCTGTTTTACCGGGGCAGACGGGGGCTGGATATTGCATCGCCGCACGCATGGCCTTTTTTCCCCGCTTTTGTCCATAGACGCCCGACCTTGCCTCCCAGTTGATTTTCTGCCGCCGCATGAATATTGCGCACTTTCACCGGCTTCGTTTTTCCGGCAAAACAGGGTGGTGAACATCCGCCGGCCGCATGGAGCCGTCACGCTTCGCAACAGTGCTTTGACCGTAACCGAAAACGGCGAGACAACCGAAAGCTTTGTTGCCACGCGGCGCGCGCTTTACGATGTGCTGGAGGACAGCTTTGGCCTTTCGCTCCCTCTGGAATCTAATGGCTGATATGCAGAAAATTTCCAAAAAAAAGAATAACTCCTTATTGACAGAGGAGGGAATCTGCTTTATAATTGTAACAATTCATGGCAATCGGCGCCGGCTATGGCCGGTTAAATGGGAATGCGGTGCGAAACCGCGGCAGCCCCCGCTACTGTGACAATCCGCGCGCGGATTGAAGCCAGAAAATCAGCCATTGCCGGCGAACGGGTCTCGGTGGGAGAACGCCAATCGGGTTTTGCATATCGCGCAGCCCTGTTTCCGCCACCGATGCCACTGTATTGGGTGGCTATTTTTTTATGCGGAAGGAGAATTATCTGATGAATCCAAAAGGAAAAGGGCGCGGGCGAAAAAAACTTTTAACAGGTCTGCTGCTCATGGCGCTCATCCTGACGGCGCTGCCTCAAGCTGTGTTTTCCGCCCCGGCGGGGCCTGCTGCGGCGCAGGACGCGTATCGAGTGAATTTCGACACTGAGGCGGTGGCCGCCGCCGCCGAACCGGCTGTTACCATCACCATGCGGCTTGAGGGACAGGATCGCACGATTATGCCGCGCGTGGAAATTTCCGTTCCTTGGTTTGATTTGCACGATTATTTCGAATTCGAAGACGAGAGCAATTACCCCGCTTTCATCACTCCGTTGCACGCTCTGATCCGCTTATTGGAGATGGGCGGCCATGACGTCAGAGACAGTGCTGTGCTGGACGTTACCGGCAGCGCTTTTGGCGCGTATCTGAACAGCATCCTGGGCGTCGCGGGCGATTCTGCGGATTCCACCTATTGGATGGAAATTCTGAACGACGCCTCCGGCATGGGCGCCGGTGTCGATGAATTGCGCGAGGGGGACGATCTGGTATTAAGTCTCGCGCATTTTGACGCCGCGGCCGCTTTCTTCACGGCCGGCGAGGTAAAAGCCATGCCCGGGGAAGCGTTCACGCTGACGCTGCGCGCCGGCACTTATGACACGGATTTTATGCCCGTCACGGAAGCGGTGGCAGGCGCGACGATTCTTATCAGCGAAAAAAACGGAGCCGCCGCGACGCAGCCGACGGAATGGGTTACGGATCAGGAGGGCCGGGTCAGCCTGACCCTGAATGAAACGGGGTCATATGTGATTTCCGCCGTGCGCCTGAGTCCCGGCGGCGACTATATTGACATCACCCGCCCCTATTGCCTCGTCACTGTTTCCGCTGAGGCGCTTTCCGACGCGGAATCCGTGGCTGGGGCCAAAGCCGCCCTCCGCCTGGGCGATTTGAGCGCTGTGGTCAGCGATTTGAGTTTGCCGGCAACCGGCGCGAACGGCACGGCCATCACTTGGCATTCCTCTGATCCGGCTGTTATCGGCCATGACGGCAAGGTGACGCGCCCCTCCTTTGCCGCCGGCGACGCGACGGTGCAGCTGACGGCCACTATCAGCAAAGGCACGGCCAGCGACACACTGGTATTCACGGTCACTGCGCCGGCCCTCCCCGACCCGCTGCTGGCCTCGGCGCAAACCCAGCTTGACCAGGCGCGCAAATATTATGACGTGACGCGCGGCAAAACGCTGAACGATTTCTGGGATCTCG
>JAISQG010000171.1 GCA_031274335.1 Gracilibacteraceae bacterium | reverse complement strand
CAGAGCATGCGCTGCACCAGTTGCTCGCGCGACATTTCCAGGCTGAAAAGCGCCACTTTTTTCTGCGATTTGAGAGCCGCGCTCTGCGCCATGTTCAAAGCCAGGGCTGTTTTGCCCATGGAGGGGCGGGCCGCGATGATGATGAGATCCGAGTCCTGCCAGCCGGAGGTGATGCGGTCCAGATCGCGAAAATGCGAAGGCACCCCGGTCAGGTTCCCGCGGTTTTCAAACAGGTATTCGATTTTATCCATCGTCTGCTGCAGCAGCTCGCGCATGACGGCGAAATTTTTCCGCGTCTGCCGCTGGGCGATGTCCAGCAGGCGTTTTTCCGTTTCTTCCAGCAGATCGCGCGCTTCTTTTTCCGGCTGATAGCCCTGCTCCTCCATGTAACGGGCCATGCCGAGCATCTCGCGCAACAAGGATTTTTCCGCGACGATCCGCGCATAATATTCCGCGTGGGCGGCCGAGGGAACGCTATGCGCCATTTGGGAAATAACGGAAATTCCCCCGACCTGTTCGAGCGCGGCGGCTTTGTTCAGCTGCTCCGTCACCGTGACCAAATCGCATGGCTCCCCGCGGTCGTACAATTCCGCGATGGCGACAAAAATCAGGCGGTGATTGTCCCGATAAAAATCCTCCGCCCGCAGTATTTCAAATACGACCCCGGCGTGTCTGGCATCCAGCAGCAAAGAACCAAGCACGGCCTGCTCCGCCGCCAAATGGTGCGGCGGTATTTTGGCGTACTCCATGCCCTGAACACCTTCATGCGGCGCATTGCTCATTCAAAGAACCTCACGCCCGCAGCGATTCCACCTGTATGCGCAGCGTGGCGGTAACGGCCGGGTGCAGCTTCACCGTGACAATGTGCTCGCCGGCTGCTTTGATCGGCTCTTTGATCTCGATTTTGCGCCGATCGATGCGGACGCCGTGCTGCTCGGCCAAAGTGTCGGCGATTTCCTTATGCGTGACGGCCCCGAACAGGCGACCCGTCGAGCCGGTTTTTACCTGAAGTAGCAGCACGGTTTCCGCCAGCCGCGTCCCCAGCCGCTCCGCTTCCTCCTGCTCGCGCGCCCGCCGCTCGTCCTCTTTTTTCTGCTTATGCACCAGGTCCTGTCTGTTGCCATCCGTCGCCGGGATGGCCAGCTTGCGCGGCAGGAGAAAATTGCGCCCGTAGCCGTCGGCCACTTCGCGCATATCGCCCTTTTTGCCGAGGTCTTTCACATCCTGCGTCAAAATAACTTTCATGAGCTGTTCTCCTAAATGTCGAGATTCGTCACTTCTTTGGCGTGGGCGTAAATATATTCTTTGCGCGGTTCGACCTGATCGCCCATGAGAACCGTGAACAGGTCGTCCGCCCGGATGGCGTCGTCGATGTTCACCTGGAGCAGCGTCCGTTTCGCCGGATCCATCGTCGTGTCCCACAGCTGTTCGGCCTGCATTTCGCCCAGGCCTTTATAGCGCTGGATCGTCACCCTCTCCCGCCCGATTTCGGCCAAGACGCGCTCCAGTTCGGCATCTTCATAAGCGTAGCGCACCGTGTTGCCCTTTGATATCTTGAACAGCGGCGGCTGGGCGATGTAAATATAATTATTTTCCAATAAGGGGCGCATGTAGCGGTAAAAAAACGTCAGCAGCAAAATGCGGATATGGGCGCCGTCCACGTCGGCGTCCGTCATAATGACGATTTTGTGGTAGCGCGCTTTTTCAATGTCAAAATTGTCTGAAATTCCGGTGCCGAACACCGTGATCATCGAGCGAATCTCATCGTTGGCCAGCATCTTGTCCAGGCGGGCCTTTTCCACGTTGAGGATTTTGCCTTTCAGCGGCAGGATAGCCTGAAATTTGCTGTCCCGGCCCTGCTTGGCGCTGCCGCCCGCGCTTTTGCCCTCGACGAGGAAAATTTCGCAGAAGGCCGGGTCTTTCCACGAGCAATCCGACAGCGTGCCGGGAAGCGACGTGCTGCCGAGCGCCGTTTTGCGCTGCACCAGCTCGCGGGCTTTTTTCGCCGCCATCCGCGCCCGCGCGGCCTGCAGCCCTTTTTCCACGATGCGGCGCGCCACGGAGGGGTTTTCCTCAAAATATGTCGTCAGAGCTTCGCCGACCACGCCGTCCACGATGGAGCGCGCTTCGCTGTTGCCGAGTTTCAGCTTCGTCTGCCCCTCAAACTGCGGGTCCTGGATTTTGAGCGACAGGATGGCCGTCAGGCCCTCGCGCACGTCCTCGCCGCTCAGGTTGGACTCGTTGTCCTTCAGCAGCTTGGCCTTGCGGGCATAATCGTTGATGCTGCGCGTCAGAGCCGCTTTGAAGCCGGCTTCATGCGTGCCGCCCTCGATGGTATGGATGTTGTTGACATAGGAAAAAAGATTTTCCGAGAAACTGTCATTGTACTGCAGGGCCATTTCCACGAGCGTGTCGTCGCGCGTGAGGCTGTGGATGACCGGAACCGGGTGGAGCACGCCTTTGCTCCGATTGAGAAAAGCGATGTAATCGGTCAGCCCGCCGCTGTAGGCGAATTCTTCCCGGCGCAGCGGCTGTTCGCGCTCGTCGGTCAGAGTGATCGTTACGTTATGGGTCAGAAAAGCCAGTTCGCGCAGGCGGGTTTTCAGTATGTCCGCGTCAAACTCCGTCGTTTCCGTGAAAATTTCCGCGTCGGGCCAGAAAGTCACCGTCGTGCCGGAACGCCCCGGCGCCTCGCCCTCATCCCGCAAGGGAGTGAGCGTTTTGCCTCGGCTGAAAGTCTGGGCGTACAGGCGCCCTTCCTTGCGCACACGCACTTCAAGCCGCACGGACAAAGCGTTGACGACGCTGACGCCCACGCCGTGCAGACCGCCGGAAACGCTGTACATTTTATTGCTGAATTTTCCCCCGGCATGCAACATGGTCAGCGCGACCTCGACGCCGGAAATTCCGTATTTCGGGTGAATGTCGACCGGAATGCCACGGCCGTTGTCCGCGACGACCACGCCGCCGTCGGCGCGCACCGTGACCTGGATGTCGTCGCAAAAGCCGGCCATCGCTTCATCAATGCTGTTATCCACCACTTCATTTACCAAATGGTGCAACCCCTTGCTGCCCGTCGTGTTGATGTACATGCCCGGACGCTTGCGGACGGCCTCCAAGCCCTCCAGGACTTCAATCTGCCCGGCATTGTAATCCGGGACGGTATCTGGGATTTTTTTCTGCAAACCGTATCCCTCCAAAATTCAAGGATTGGCACGGATTAAACGAAACGACCAAGTTTTGTGTCGTGCCGATTCCTCAGTACAAAAATAGCGAAAGACATTATGATTATACCGCAAAATCGTGCGCGGCGCAAGAGGCGCCGCTGCTATCTGCCGAGCCGCGCTCTGTGCGCCATGATCTCCGCCGCGTCGTCCAGCGGCGGCAATTCGGCGTCTTTGCCCTGCCGGGCCAGGGCAAG
>JAISQG010000140.1 GCA_031274335.1 Gracilibacteraceae bacterium | reverse complement strand
AATGAGTTTGAAATCCCTGAAACATGGAAAGCGCTTGGCCTAAATTGCCGGCCCCCACGATGGCTATGCGCCACTTTCCATCTAAATTAAGGATTTTCTTGATTTGATGCATCAGAGCTTTTATATTGTAACCAACGCTGCGAATGCCAAAACAGCCGAAATAAGCCAGGTCTTTGCGCACTTGATCCGCAGAGGCCCCTACCGCTTTGGCAATGCTGCTGGAAGATACTGTTTCAGTATTGTTATGATCCAACTTGTCCAGATAGCGTAAATATACGGACATCCGCATAATTGTCGCCACTGGTATTTTTGTCAGTTTCAATTTAACACCCTTAGGTAATTGGGATTATTTGGGAAAATGAATATTATTCATGAAAGCATCGCTGAAATACGAGTCTTTTTGCAGATGATATTCCGAGGCCAGCGCCAGGATGTCTGCCATCTCCGCTTTGCTGCCTGCTTCCAGCAGGTATTTGACCGCTCCGCCCAGCGAGCTGTTGCCGACAAGGGATACTTTGGGCTTCAGCTCGGGAGGGATCAAGCCGATGGCCACAGCGCTTTCGTAATTGATCCGGTAGCCAAAGCTGCCGGCGACAAACAGTTTTTCCACGTCGTCGTAAGCGAGGCCGGCGTTATGGAGCAACGCGTCCAGCCCGGAACGGATAGCGCTTTTCGCCAGCTGGATCTCGCGAATATCGCGTTTGGACAACAATATATCCTGCCCCTCATCAGTTTTGGCAATCAAAAGCCCGTCGGCGGCGCGCTCTTTGTCCAGCTTGCCGTTTGCTTTGAGCAGTCCGTGCCGCAGAGCCTCGCCGGTGATGTCGATCACTCCGGAACCGCAGATGCCCGTCGGTGAACCGCCGCCAATCGTCTGCACCAGAAACGCTCCGTCCTCATAACTCGCGCCGGATATGGCACCCGGTATGCTGCCCGTGCCCCAGAGGATATTGCCGCCTTCAAAAGCGGGTCCCGCCGCCGTGGACGTGAATGTGAGGCGGCCGCCTGCCGCGAGAGCTATTTCCCCGTTGGTGCCGATGTCGATCAATAAGGAATTCCGCGCCTTGTGCAAGCCGGAATACAGTATGCCGGCGGTGATGTCCGAGCCGACATACGCAGCCAGCCCCGGCAGAATGTCCACCGAGCAGGCGATGTCTCCGCCAAACAGCTCCCGGTACGGCACGCTGACCAAATCCAGCGCGCCCGGGGTAAACGGCGCGTGCCCCAAACCGGCGCAGCTGAGGCCGAGCAGGAGATGGATCATGGTGGTGTTGCCGGCAACGGCAGCCGTCACGACCCGCTCCGGCGGCACTCCGGCGTCAGCGCATAGCGCGGCGATCCCTTCGCCGATTTGCGCGCGGATGACGTCGCCCATTTCCGCCAGCCGGCCCTCGTTGGCGCGAGTGATGCGCGATATCACATCCGCGCCGTAAGCTCGTTGCTTGTTCACGAATGTCGTATCGCGGACAATGCCGCCTTTGGCCAAATCCACGAGCGCAATGCTGACCGTGGTCGTGCCGAGGTCGACCGCGACGCCGCAGACCGTCATTTCCGCCCGGCTGACATATAAAACCCGCTCCCGGTCGCCGTACACATAGGCGGTTTCTGTTTCAAAGTCCGCCAGCTCCGCGCATTGGCGCAGCGCCGACAGTGTCAGGGCGCGCGAGTCCGCGCCGGCGATTTGTCTGGCTAACGGCACGGCATTGTCGGCTATGGCGACGGGCGCCGGCTCCCAATAAGGGCCGCCCGTCGACTGGAAATAATTTACAGCAACAAAGCCTTCCTCGCCGTTTTCCGGCAGGGATATGGTCATGTCTTCCAGGGGATACGCCGTACAAGCAAGGCGCCGGCCCGCCTGAACGCCGTCCGCGCCGAAACAGCGCCGGTCGTCCTCCGACGGAGTCAAAGCACCGGCTTCCAGTTTGACCTCGCATTTGCCACAGCGCCCGTGGCCGCCGCAGATGGCGGGCAAATAGAACCCGGCCCGCCGCAAAGTCTGCAACAGGGTTTCCTCCGGTTCGGCCTCTATCGTCAGTCTTTTTTCTCCGCTCAGGACAATCACCTGCGGCCGCAGGCCTTCCGCTATATCGCTCAAACTGCCACCTCCGTCATTCTGCCTTTCTTTCATCCCCGGTCAATCCTTGGCCGGCTGCTCCGTCCCGGAGTTTTTCCGCCCTTCTCCTTCGCAAAAACTCCTTGGCCTTGATGGCGGCATCCCTGGAGTTATCGGTATAAAGATCGGCGCCGATCAGGTCGCTGTAGCGCTGGCTGACCGGCGAGCCGCCTACCATGACGATGACACTGTCCCGCAGATTGGCTTTTTTCAAGCCTTCCACTACTTCGCGCAGCTGATGCATCGTGACTGTCAGCAAGGCGGACAAGGCGACTATGTCAGCCTTGTTTTCCCGCACTGCATCGACTATCATTTCCACCGAGGCGTCCGTGCCGATGTCCACCAATCGGAAGCCCTCGCTCTCCAGCATCATGGCCACAAGATTTTTCCCAATGTCATGCAGATCTCCGGCCACCGTCGCGATCACCGCCGTGCCGACCGGAACGGCGGGATTGCCGGACAACGCCGAGCGAAGCACCTCGCGCCCTTGGTTGAAGGCACGGGAAGCCATGAGCACCTCCGGCACGAAAATATCGTTGTTGCGGAATTTCTGGCCGACGGTCTCCATGCCGGCCAGCAATCCTTTGTCCAGTATTTCCTGTACGTCGATCCCATCTTCTAAGCACTGCCGGACGAGCCGTACCACATCCTTTGTGTTGCATTTCTGCACCATCTCTGATAATTGCTCTAAAGTCTCCGACACGCCGCCACCTCCCCGGACCACTCGTAATACAATCATTGCGATACCTATAAACTCGTCACTCTGCCGCAGGCAACCGCCAAATCCTCTATCGTCGCGCATGTCAGCATAGTGCAGTCGGCGGTCAGCAGTTCCGCCAACGAGGAAAGTTTCCGCTCCGGGTTCAGCCAAATCACGGCGCGGGAGCGGCGGGCTGCTTCATGCAGTGCGGAACGAAGCCCGGCGGCGTCAACGCTTCTGGCGTCGCTGATGATGATGAGCAAATCCGCCGGCGCTAATATTCTGTTTTTCTCCGCCAACAGACCGGCTATCGCCAGGCCGACATTCGTGCCCCGGCGCCAGAGGGGGCTTTGCTTAACCGTGTTCTTGAACGTGTCCCAATCGGAAAGAGCGATTTCCACGAGCCCTTCGGAAAATATGAAGGCGCGCGTCCTGCCGGATGCGGCACTGAGCGCCGTGATGAAGCGGAGCGCGAAGCCGGAGAATATATACATGGACTCGCTGACGTCACAGAGGACGACGATGCGGCGCGCGGAGCGGCGGCGCGGTTTATACAGCGGCACAACGGGTATGCCGCCTGTGCGCAGGCTGGCGTGGATGGTCGCCCGAAAATCCGGCCGCCCGCGCCGGCCGGCTCGCCGGCCTTTGCGTTCCGCCACAGAGTTCAGGCGGCGAACCAGGGATTCAATCAGCAGCAGCGCTTTGGGCGCTTCTTTCTCTGTTATACCTACCAGCTCGCGACGGAGAATGTCGTCGTCATCCTCCCGCCTGTCCTCCACGCCGCATCCGCCGCCGGCAAGCCAGCCGTTGGCGACGCGGCTCAGATACAAGTCGGCATTCGGCGCGTGGTACTCCCCTTTATGAAAGCGGTCGAACATATACCGCAACCACTGCCGCCGCCGCTCGCCGCCCGCAGCGTAAGCCTCCGCTATCTCGTCC
>JAISQG010000196.1 GCA_031274335.1 Gracilibacteraceae bacterium | reverse complement strand
GCGCTGCCAGACGCCGGGGTCTATTTTCGCCTTATAGCGCCCGTAATGTTCGAGATCATCCTCGCCTAAACCGATTTGCGCCGCCACTTCGCTGATGGGTTTCAGCTGAGCCGCTTGGGCGATTTGTATGTCTGTCTGCATAAATCTTCTCCTTCTGTTTGCCAAATCATGAGGAGTGAGCTGCCGCCTATTATATCACATTGGCCCCCGGCGCGCAACGTAAATTCTGCTCCGGTGCTTTCAGACTGACTTTCTGTCCGACGCCGTGGTGACTGCCGCCATGCCCCAGCGCGGCGCTTTCCAGAGCCGGCCCGTCTTTGACTACGTACCCGGCCAGTTCAGCCGCTCCGTACCGAAAAAGGATCGGGGCCATCGGTGTGGACGGGCCGACAATTGTCACGCACGCGTTCCGGGCCAGAGCGAGATAGCGCGGCAAGGTTTTTTCCACCAAAGTGTAACTGGAAATGAAAACAAAATCGCTGGCCGGCAGAAGAAAATCCGCCGCCTGCTCCGGGTAGTCCCCGTCCTGCGGATTGAATTTTTCGATGACGGAAAGCCGGCAAATAGGAGCGAACAGCTGGTCAATATAAGGAAAATGCCCGATGACTGTCACATTTTTATCTTTGATGTCGCTTTGTCTGGCGATAAACGGATCCTGGGCCCTGTCCTCCACATGCCTGGACTCCGAGATATGGACGCCAAGAGCGCGCACTCGCTCTATTTCATTGTAATAAGCGTTCAAGGCGGCCAGGCCAAGGCTTGCTTCCACAAAATTCCATGATTTTATACATTCTGCCAAATCACGCAATTTCATCCCCGGCGCGCGGCGGGATAGCAAATCAGGCCGCCAGCCCCACTCCAGCGTGTGTGTGAAGCCGTAGCCCGTGCCACAACGCACGAGTGAATCCTTGGCGCCGCTCACGATAAAATCAGCGGTAAGATTGTCCGGGACGCCTTGGATTAAATCATCGTACAATGCCCACATATTTTTCTCCTTGTATAAATTTTCACTCCCGCTCCGCCCGCCCGCCTTTAACGCTATAAAAAACTGTTTCTTTTCCTTTTAGCCTGGCATCCCGCTCCGTCATCGTGATCAGAGTCTGGCGACCCGGCGCGTTTATATAATCCAGCAGAAAACCCCTTCTTTTTTCATCCAGTTCCGAGAGCACATCGTCCAGCAGAAGCAGAGGATATTCCTCTTTTTCTTTTCTGAATATTTCCATTTCCGCTAATTTCATACTCAATACCAGCGCCCTCTGCTGCCCTTGCGAAGCAAAAATTTTCGCCGGCTTCTCGTTGACGGCGATGAGAATATCGTCGCGATGCGGCCCGGCTAAAACGGCCCTCCTCTCTATTTCCTGCCCCATGCGCTCCGAGAAAATCGCGGCCAGATCCGGCGTTTCCTCCTTTGGCAACCGCCGCCCCATGGAAATATATGTCATTTCCACCAGCCAATCCGCGGAAAAAATAACGGAAAATATGGCCTGACATTCCGCCTGCAGCTTGACCACGTACTCCAGTCGGTGGCTGATTATTTTCGTGCCCGCTGCCGCCAACTGGAGGTTCCAGCTTTCCAGCAACGCCCGCAGATTCGCGTCGTCGCCCCGCGTCCGACGCAGCAAGGCGCTTTTTTGTTTCAATGCCTTCTGGTACTGATTCAAGGCGGCGATATGCGCCGGTTTGCTTTGGCAAATCATAAAATCGATGAAGCGCCGCCGTTCCATCGGCCCTTTTTTTACTATCTCCAAATCATCCGGCGTGAAAAAAACGGCGTTGATCAACCCCACGTAATCGGACATCCGGCGGCAGGGCACTCCGTTCAAACGCACAGCGCGCTGGTTAGCCCGCACAAAACTCTCGATTTGTATCCGCCGCTCTCGCACGGTAAACTCTCCGCTTAAATACAAAGAGTCCTCTCCCCAAGTCACCAGCTCTATTTCCTGCCTGATGCGCTGGGATTTTCCCGTCAGCAGAAAAAAAACGCTTTCCAGAACATTGGTTTTTCCTTGCCCGTTCTGGCCGGACAACACGTTGATCGCCGGCCCGAAATCCAGTTCCTGCCGACGATAATTGCGAAAATTACGCAAAATAAGGGAATTTATGCGCATTACTGGCGCATGGGCAAAATCATGGAAATATATTCTTCCTCGTTGTCCGGGCGGAAAATCGCCGCGCCGAAGGGACCGCTGGCTTCCATGATCAAATATTCCGTCTCCATCACCCGCAGCATGTCAAGCATATAACGGGCGTTGAAGGAAATCTGCACGTCATCTCCCTCCTGTTCCACTTCTATTATTTCAAATATTCGCCCGCTCTCGTTGTTTTGCGCGATGCTGATCTGGTTGTCCGCGATCCGGAGACGCACGACGGCTATTTTCCGCGGATTGTCCCTGGAAATCAGGGATGCTCTCTCCACCACATCTTCCATCTGCTTTGCATGGAACCTCACCTTGGTGCCGCAGCTTTTGGGTATCACATTGACGTAATTAGGATATTGTCCGGCAATCAGTCGCGTCATTATTTCCACGTTCTGGAACTTAAAAATCATTTTACTCCGGTCAAAAGAAACACTAACGGTCTCGTCCTCTAACAGACGCAAAATTTCCGCCATTGTTTTTCCGGGGATGACGCCGCTAAAATCGCTGCCTTCCCCCGCGAGCGGCAAGGAAATAAAGGCCAGTCGATGGGTGTCTGTACAGACAAGCCGCACATTTTCGCTGTTTTTTTCCAGCAGAACGCCGGAAAAAACCGGCTTGGCCTCATCCAGCAGTGCACGAGCAAAAATAGTTTGCTTGATCATCTTTTTCAGCCGAGCACCGTCCAGAGCAAAATTTTCCTCCATGTCCGTTCGCCCTAATTCCGGGAATTCCTCCGGGTCAAAACCGTTGATCTGAAAATTCGATTCGCCGTAAATTATATTCAGGATGTTGTCCGCGCTTTCCAGGCTGACCGCCCCTTCCGGCAGCCGGCGCGTCAAATCCGCCAGTAAAGAAGCGGGCAGAACCATAACTCCTTCTTCCAAAACATTAACCGGCACGCGGCAGCGGATGCCCATTTCCAGATCAGTTGCCTCAAAAATGAGCGCGTCCCCTTCCGTGCTCATTTTGATGCCTTGCAGGACAGGCAGGGTGTTCCGCGCGGACACGGCTTTTTGTACCTTGCTCACGCCGTCGGCCAGATCGTCTTTCGTGCAGAAAATTTTCATGTGGTTTCCTCCCGGTTAATAATATGATCTTAGTCGTAGTAGTATTCTTCCGGGCAAAAATGTGCAAATCAGGGGAGGATGGTGATCCTGACGCCCTGGGCCCTGTGAATAAAAGCGACAAAGAAAGTGGAAAACTACTTGGATTTGATGTCCGTGATGAGTTCCAGCAGAGTTTTTTCCAGCATGACGTCCAGCTTTTTTCTTTCCCTGATTCTGTTGATGGCGTGAATGACGGTGGAGTGATCCCTCCCGCCGAAAGCGTCGCCGATCTGGGGCAACGAAAGCTCCGTCAGCTCACGGCAGAGGTACATGGAGATTTGCCGCGGCAGGGCAATGAGCTGGGAGCGTTTGTTCTGTTTCAAATCATCGGTGGTGATGCGGTAGCGGTTCGCTACGGTTTTCATAATGGTTTCCGTAGTGATTTTGCGGCTTTGCGGCATGAGGTCTTTCAGGATTTCTCGTGCCAGCTCCTCGGTCGGCTGGCGGCTTGTGAATTTGCAGTAGGCGGTGAATTTGCTCAGGGCTCCTTCCAGCTCCCGCACATTGCTTTGGATGGAGGAAGCGATGAAGTCCAGCACTTCGTCCGGGATGGGAATATTGTCGTTTTGGATTTTGGTGCGCAAAATAGCCATACGAGTCTCATAATCCGGAGGGTTGATGTCGGTGGTCAGGCCGCCTTCAAAACGAGAGCGCAGGCGTTCCTGCAGGGTGGGAATGTCCCGTGGCGGGCGGTCGGAGGAAATGATGATCTGCTTGTTCGCTTCGTGCAGGGCGTTGAAAGTGTAGAAGAATTCCATCTGGGTGCCTTCTTTGTTGGCCAGAAACTGAATATCATCGATGAGCAACATGTCCACCTTGCGATATGTATCGCGAAATTCAGCCTGTTTTTCATATCGGATGGAATCAATCAATTCGTTGGTGAATTGTTCGCCTGTGACGTAAATGATTTTGAAAGAGGGCATCGTATGAGAGATCTGATGGCCGATGGCGTGCATGAGATGAGTTTTACCCAAGCCGCTACCGCCGTAGATGAAAAGAGGATTGTAGGATTTGGCCGGAAATTCGGCTACGGCCAGTGCGGCGGCGTGCGCGAAACGATTGCCGTCGCCGATGACAAAGCTTTGGAAGGTATAGCGAGGATTGAGGGGGCCGGAGAGGGAAACGGAGGATCCGCCGGAGAAATGGCCTTCTTCGATGAAGGATATGCTGACTGTAGACTGAGTTTCGTTCTGAACGATGTGCTTAATAAGGTTGTAGAAACGGCTTTCAAGCCAGTCCTTGATGAATTTATCCGGGACGCTGATTTCCAGGGAGTTGTTTTCAAAGGATACTAATTTTGTAGCCAGAAACCATTGTTCATAGCTGGCGAGGGATATTTGCGCCCGGATTTTGGCCAAGACGCCGCTCCAGAATTCATCGAGCTGTTCCGCTTCCACGGTCATTCGAACACCTCTTTTCATGATGTGGACAATGTGGACGGAGAAATTATTATACGAGTCCTAAGGGCTTGGGGAGAAAACGGACTTCCTTGTTATCATAGCAAGGATTGGGTAAGTTATCAACAGAAAAATAAAAACAGTTTTTCAAAATATATCCTGCCAAGGACGGCGATATCCCATCAATAGGGAGCTACCATCAGAGCAAAACCCGAAAACCTGTGAAAAATAGAAAAAAATAAAAGAAACGACATTTTCCTATTTACAAAACGATAGATGGCATGCTATAATAATACCGATGGTCGGTTTGTAATATAACAATAAAGGAGAGAGTGAGAGATGTACAAATATAAACCTATTCGTTTCTACTTAATAGTTTTTTCCCTGACGTGGGCGTTCTGGATACCCGCAGCCTTCGTGCCGGAAGAATACCGTATGCTGCTCATGTTGCTTGGCCTGTTCGTACCTGCTGTCACGGCCATGACAACCGTCCTAACCTCGAAAAGTGACGCTTTGAAAGCGGATTTGAAAGCCAAGCTGGTTGGGGCTTTTCGCGTGAAGCCCTTTGTTGTGATAATTGCTGTTGTGTCATTTTTCGCGATTATAGCGGCATCCATACTTCTGTCCACATTCGCAGGGCAGACTTGGAGACAGTTTTCATTTGTCGCCGGTTTTTCGTTTTCAATCGGCGGGAGTTCTGCACTGCTCACCATAGTTTTGGCTGCGCTGCTCGAAGAACTTGGTTGGCGCGGATATGCCGAGGATGCTATCGCAAGCTATCATAATTGGTTTACCGAATCGTTGATTTTCGGATTGGTGTGGGCAGCATGGCATATGCCGTTGTTCTTCATTGAAGGCACTTATCACTATAACATCTTACAGCAAAGCCCTCTATACATGGTGAACTTCTTCGTTTCGATTATGCCGCTCGGATTCATCGTCACATGGGTTTATGTCAAAAACGAAAGAAGCATCTTCGCCTGCATGATATTTCATTTTTTCGTCAATCTCTTGCAAGAAAAAGTCGCCATGACGCAAATTACCAAATGCGTGGAAACGCTCGTATTGTTTGCTGTTGCCGCCATCGTTATTATTGCGAACAGGGAAATGTTTTTTGAAAAACGTCACATCGGAAGGTTGCTGGAAGATGCACATTTGAAAAAAGGGCGGATCGTGAATGAAAAAGGCTGAAAAAAGCTCATGGCCACAGCCGCAAAGTTTCCGCCTTATGGTGACGGGACAAGCAATCACCGTTTTTGGGACATCTCTCCTGCGTTTTGCCCTCTCGCTCTATGTTCTTGACATCACAGGGCGCGCCGACTTATTCGCTGCTTTGTTGGCGGTATCAAGCGTCCCGATTCTGCTCGCGCCGCTTGGCGGGGCGATTTCCGATAGGTACAGCAGAAAAATACTGATGGTGCTGTATGACACGGGTTGCTGTATTGTCACGTTTGCCTTTCTTTTCATTCTCGCCAGTGGCGGCGCGTCTGTATTTGTGGTCGGTGTGGTGATGATAATACTCGGAATCGTCGGCGCAATGGAAACACCCAACGTTTCAGCCTGTATCCCGCAATTGGTCACCAAAGAGCAGCTGCAATCTGCAAATGGCATGGTTCAAGCAGTTCAGTCGCTTTCAGGCATCGCTGCACCGATTATAGGGGGTATCCTGTACGGAGCATGGGACCTGCGCATCCTCGTGACGATAAGCGGTATGGCGTTCGCTTTGGCGGCGATTATGGAGGCGTGCATAAAAATTCCGTTTATGAAGCGCGTCCGTACAGGCGGCATGGTGCGGACGATTGCGGCGGATTTGAAAGACGGCTTTGCATATGTGTGGAAGGATTCGTTCAACCGAAAACTCACCGTCATGGCCGCGCTTCTAAACCTGGCGCTGGTCCCTTGTTTCATAGTTGCGGCGCCACTTGTTCTGCGAGTGACATTGAACAGCGGCGATACTCTGTACGGCATTGGCATGGGCGCAGTAGAAGCCGCCATGATTCTCGGCGCATTGCTTGTGGGCGTTTTCTCCAAAAAAATGCGAGTGAACACCATATGGCGCTGGGTACTTGGGATTGCCCTGCTGTTTGTGCCGCTTTCGCTGTCACTGATTCCCTTTGTAATCGACATGGGATTCTGGCCGCCGTTTTTCGTGTTCACGCTCTGCATCATGCTGATGGCCGCGGCAACGACCATATTGTCAATCTTTGTGATTGTGAAAATACAGGTGAAAACGCCGAACGAGCATCTTGGCAAGGTAATGGCGATTATTCAGGCTGTGGCGCAATGCGCCGCACCGATTGGCCAACTCATATACGGCATTATGTTCGAGCGATTTGCCTCCGCCGTATATATTCCTCTTCTGCTAGCGGGAATCTTCACGGCGGGCATTGCTTTTATGAGTAAAGCAACATTAAAAAAGGAGGACGTCATCAATGATGCCAATCATTCAAACGCATAATTTATCAAGCAATAAGCGGACGGGCGGCTTGCAGAAGATTACGAGCGCTTATCCTCATCCTCCAGCATCTCTTCCAGTTCCCTCAGGCTCGCGCCTGAACGGATCAAACGCAAAACCTCTCTTTGCTTATTCTTCTCGCCTTCCTCCAGACCTTTCAGCTTGCCTTCCTCCAGCCAGACTTCCTTGGC
>JAISQG010000120.1 GCA_031274335.1 Gracilibacteraceae bacterium | reverse complement strand
GCAGGGTGACCAGACTCATCCAAATATAGCCCGCCTCGCCCAGCATGGCTTCGGCAAAGACGATATGGGGCAGAACATCGGGACTGGCCAGGGTGGCCGCCGGAACATAGTTCATAAAGGCAGAGCCGAGGACGGACTGCACCGCGAGCAGGATGAGGAGCGCGAGAATCATGGCCAGCGGGACATTTTTCTTCGGATTTTTCATGTGCTTGGCCACCGGAATGATAAATTCCACGCCGATAAACAGCCAGAACGCCAACGCCGAAAGGCTGATCGCGCCTCCGAAGCCCACCGGCGCGGCTTTTTCCGCCTCCGCGACCAGCGAGGCGGGATTGCCAAGCTTCAGCAGCCCGACGACGCCCAGCGCGAGCATGGAGCCGATGAGCAGAATGACAGTTATATTTTGAACTTTAGCAAAAATGTCAATTCCGCGTAAATTCAAAGCGAAGAGGACGAGCAGCACAATAATGGCAAAAACGGCGTTCCACATGCCGCCGAGTCCGAACAGATCCGCCAACACCATTCCGCACATTGTCAGTTCCACGCTGGTGGCGAAGACGTTTGTGATCGCGTAGGCTGACAGGTTGGAGACGATGGATGCCCAAGGCCCGAGCCCGACGAGCGTATATTGCCCGAGCCCGCCTGTGACCGACGGCATCATGCGGTTCATTTCCGCGAACGAAAGCGCCACGAACGCGTTGAGAAAGACCACGATAACCATGGAAATGATGAAGCCGCCACCCGCATAGCCGAAGCCGTTGCCAAGGGAAACCAGGCAGCTTGTCGCGACGATCAGCCCCATGCAGACCGCTATGCCGGAGCCCAGGCCAAGCTTTTTCTCCTCCATGTGAAACCCCTCCTTAAATACTCTGCCCGCCGAACGTGTGAGTGAAAACAAAAAACGCCGAACCGGCTTGTGGCTCGACATCTTTGTCACGGCGATAATACCATGAAACATTTCCGCGATATTGTAAAAATCGGAACAGGCGGATTTGACTTTTTTCAGGCAATAATATATAGTAAAACATGATGAAAACAAAGGAAAAACCTGTTCAATGGCGCGCCCGGCCCCTCCGGGCCAATACCTGATTCTGAAAGGATCCGGCCTGATGTGGGAATTGTATGACCGGCTGCTGGCCGCGTTGCCGCGGGATGTGACTGTGGAGGAATGTACGATCGCGCCCTTCTGGACGATCGTTAAAACAACGGCGGGCGCCGGGATGGCCATGACGCCGCCTGACGGCACCCGGCCCGTCCGCCCAGCCGGAAAAATGGCGGGGATGACGCTGGCGGATTTGGCCGCCTATGTACGATCGTGGAATTTTTTTGAGGCGGCGGCCGGGCTGGCAGCGCTCAATTCCCATTACAATCATGTGGCTCAGGCGGGGCGGGCGAGGCCTCTGCCGCCGGAGGGCGGCGGGATTTTCGCCGCTTACGAACAGGCGATGGCCGGCAAAAAAGTGGCGGTGATCGGGCATTTTCCCGGTTGCGAAAAATACGCCTCTGTTTGCGAGCTTTCCATTCTGGAGAGGATTGGTCAGCCGGGGGATTACCCCGACTCGGCCTGTGAATATTTGCTGCCGGCTCAGGATTTTGTCTTCATCACCGGCTCCGCCCTCGTGAACAAAACATTGCCCCGTCTCCTGCAATTATGTGCCCGGCCGTTCACCGCGGTGCTGGGGCCGAGCACGACGCTGGCGCCCGTTTTGTTTGAATACGGCGCCGACGCGTTGCTGGGCAGCGTGATAAATTCCTGGGCCGCTGTGCGGCGCATAGCGGGCGAAGGCGGTAGTTCCGCGGATTTACGCCCTTTTCTGACCCGGGTGATATTGGAAAAATCATAGCAATCAAGCACGAAGAACGCATGATGACACAGATGTATGCCTGGTCTAAGAGTGAAAACGAGCTTGGCCGCAGGCTTGCTTGTGAGGGCTGCCGCCCCGCCCTACCGTGGGCGCCGGCATTAAACAGCTTTAAGAAAGACCCTGATGCATACGTCCACAGGGAACAGGACAATCAATAAATATTCTGAAATGAATATTGATTCTCCTTGCTCCTTTGACTTTGCAGGCAATGATTTCTATATATGTGCGCGCTGACGGAATTTTCAACAGCGGCAAGGCGCTGATTGAATATAATCCGGGTTTTCGCGGGCGTGTACTGGATGTTCGGCAGGATGGGGAGAGAACAGTCTCCTTTGCGCTCTTGCGAAGCAAGCCGTAGCTGTCATCCAGGTTCAGTTCAGTCAGGCCGGTCAGTAATGAACGGTTCTCTGGCAATTTGCGGCATGCCGCAAGAGATATTTTATTATGCGGCGCGGCAAAAAACACTCCCCATCGCAACCGCTTTGTCAAGGGGTGTCAACGGCATTTTATGAAAGTTTACAAATTGCCGAATGCTTTTCTAACTTTTCTGTTGATAAATCGAGCTAAATGTGTTAGAATGTTAAAGATGTTGTTGGTGGGGTGGGAATATGATTTACAGGGAAAGCGAAACGGTTGAACTGAAACAGCAGGTCATCGACGATATAAAATTAGAAGTTATGGCTTTTGCCAACAGCGACGGCGGAACGGTTTACGTCGGCGTTCACGATAGCGGCGAGGTGCTTGGGCTGGAAAACGCGCAAGCGGATTTGCTGTCCGTTAATAACTCGTTGCGCGACAGTATTAAGCCAGATATAACGCTGTTTGCTCACAGCCATATTGAAACGGTTGAGGGGAAAGAAATAATCGTTATCAACGTTCAGCGCGGTACTAACCGTCCGTACTACATCGCGGGCAAGGGCATACGCCCGGAGGGAGTGTACGTTCGCCACGGCGCGGCTTCTGTTCCCGCGACTGACACCGCCATTCGCAAGATGATTCGCGAAACGGATGGCGACAGTTACGAAAAACTGCGCTCTGTCGAACAAAATTTGGATTTCACTTCCGCGTCTGCGGAATTTGCGAAGCGGAACGTGCCGTTCGGCACGTCGCAAATGGGGACGCTTGGTGTTGCAAGCGCGGACGGCGTTTACACAAATCTCGGCTTGCTGCTGTCAGAGCAATGTGTTCACACGATTAAAACCGCTGTGTTTCAAGACACTACTCAACAGGTTTTCAAAGACCGTCGCGAGTTTAGAGGTTCGCTTTTCAGCCAGATTAACGACGTTTATGATTACCTTGATATGCACAATCAGACGCAGGCGACGTTTGAAAAGTTGCTCAGGATAGACCGTCGCGGCTATCCCGAAACCGCTTTGCGCGAGGCTCTTTTGAACGCCGTCGTTCATCGCGAGTATGCCACAAGCGGGAGCATATTCGTCAAGATTTATTCTGATCGCGTTGAGTTCATTTCGCCGGGCGGCTTGGTCAACGGCATTGAGCTTGACGATATTATGAG
>JAISQG010000111.1 GCA_031274335.1 Gracilibacteraceae bacterium | reverse complement strand
TCCGCCCGGGCGGCTTGCTTTCGGAATAATTTATCAACCCGCACTAAGGAGATTGCGGCCGGGGGCCGCAATGACACCCATGCCGGGCGCATCAAAAAAGACTGCCGCGCGGCAGTCTTTTCCTTATCTGGGTTTGGATCCCTCTGTTCAGTCGATGGCAATTTGCGTTTTGCCGCTTTCCTTGCTTTTTTTGGCCACGCTGACGCACAGAACGCCGTCCGTGAGTTTGGCCTTCACGCCGTTCCTGTCTCCGTCCGCCAGATAAACGCCGCGCGACATGGACGTGCTGCGCCGCTCTTTGTGAATGTAGTTCTTTTTCTCCTCAGTCGTGTTCTCCTCGCGGTTGATGGAAATGATCAGCCGCCCGTCTTCGTTCATCTCCAGGCTGATTTCCTCTTTTTTGACCCCCGGCACCTCCGCGTGGATCAAATATTCCGCCTCAGTCTCTTCCACGTCGATTTTGAAGGTGTCTCTGGCCAGGCTGCGCTGGTTTAGCACGCTATCTGAAAAAAAGTCATCAAGCATGTTGTAAAAACCTTCCAAGCCGGTGGACAGAGCGGGGGCGCCGCGCCTCCTGTTAAACGGTACGAGTCCTGCCATGATCAACAACCCCTTTCAAAATTTTTCCCGTTATCAGCACTCAACCAAGGTGAGTGCTAACAAAAATAATTTATCATATCATATTTCCCCTGTCAATAGCCTCCGGCAAAAAAACAGGAATTTTTTCAAAAAATATATCCTTTCCCATACTTGACAGCGCATAACGGGAGTATTATACTGATGGAGAAAGTAACAGGAAACTTACTGACTTACTAAGTTTTGCGAAGGGTGATTATGATGAAAGTTTACGCCGATAACGCCGCCACCACAGCAGTCAGTCAAACAGCCCTCCGGGCTATGCTGCCATGTTTCACCGAGGTGTACGGCAATCCGTCCAGTGTCCACGGCGTAGGGCAGGAGGCAGCCAAAGCGCTGGACGCTGCCCGGGCACAAATCGCCGGTATCCTGAACGCCGGCCCCAAGGAGATTTATTTTACCTCAGGCGGGACAGAGGCTGACAATTGGGCGGTGCAAATCGCGCTGGAGAACGGAGCGAAGAAGAACAAGCGCCACATTGTTTCCACCGCGTTTGAACATCACGCCGTGCTGCACACGCTGAAAAAAGCCGAAAAGCAGGGTGCCGAAGTGACGCTGCTGGACGTGCACGAGGACGGTTTGGTGCGCCCGGAAGAAGTCGCCGCCGCTATACGCGAGGATACGGCGCTGGTGACGGTCATGTATGCCAACAATGAAATCGGCACGCTGCAGCCGATAGCGGAAATAGGGAAAATCTGCCGGGAAAAAGGCGTGCTTTTTCATACGGACGCAGTGCAGGCGATGGGACATGTGCCCATAGACGTCGCCGCCCAGAACATCGACATGCTTTCCCTGACGGCGCATAAATTTCACGGCCCGAAAGGGACCGGCCTGCTTTACTGCCGGAGCAAAATCCCGATCCCGATTTTTATTGAAGGCGGCGCCCAGGAACGCGGCAAGCGCGGCGGCACGGAAAATCTTCCCGCCATCGCCGGCATGGCTGCGGCGCTGGAGGAAGCCTGCCGCAACATGGATGAGGATAACCGGCGGGTCACGCGCCTGCGCGATAAGCTGATAGACGCCGTCAGCGCCATTCCGCGCAGCCGCCTGAACGGAGACCGGCACCGCCGCCTGCCCGGCATCGCGAATTTTGTCTTCGAGGGGATTGAGGGAGAGGGCATGCTGCTCCTGCTGGACATGGCCGGGATTTGCGCCTCCTCCGGCTCGGCCTGCACCTCCGGCTCGCTCGACCCCAGCCACGTGCTGCTCGCCATCGGCCTGCCGCATGAGATTGCCCACGGATCGCTGCGCCTCTCACTGGGCGCGTTTAACACGGAAGAGGAAGTCGATTATATCATTAAAACTCTGCCCCCGATAGTAGAAAGGCTGCGCGCCATGTCGCCGGTCTGGGAGCGGATCGAGAAAGGAGCCTGACAATTATGGCATACAGCAGCGCGGTTATGGATCATTTTACCAATCCACGGAATGTCGGCACAATAGAGAGCGCCGACGGCATCGGTGAGGTTGGCAACGCCAAATGCGGCGACATCATGAAGATTTATCTGAAAATTGACGAAAATGTGATTAAGGACGTAAAATTCAACACTTTCGGCTGCGGCGCGGCCATCGCGACCAGTTCGATGGCGACGGAGCTGATCAAGGGCAAAACCGTGGACGAGGCGCTCGGCCTGACCAACAAAGCGGTGATTGAGGCTCTGGACGGCCTGCCGCCGCAGAAAATACACTGCTCCGTCTTGGCGGAGGAAGCGGTGAAGGCGGCTATCGCCGATTATTATGTGAAAAACGGCCTGGAGGTGCCTGAAGGCGTCAAACTATGTACAAGCTGCTGCGAAGATTGCATGCAGCATTAAAAACTGACCGAAACCGGAGCTCCGGCGGCGGAGCTCCGGCTTCGGATTGGCGGAGGTCATATGCAGTACAGGCTTGATGAACGAACGGGCAATAAGCTGTCGGTTCTCGGTTTCGGATGCATGCGTTTTTCGCGCGGCATCGGCGGCATAGACGTTAAAAAAGCGGAGCGCCTGATCCTCCGTGCGGTCGAGGCCGGGGTGAACTATTTTGACACGGCCTATATCTACGGCGGCTCGGAAGCCGCGCTTGGCCTGGCGCTGTCGCGGAACAAGCTGCGCGACAAAGTGTATATCGCCACGAAATTGCCTGTCGACAGATGCCATTCCGATGCAGACTTCGACAGATTTCTTGACATGCAGCTCGCGGCTCTTGATACCGACTATGTGGATTATTACCTTATGCACAATATTAACAGCCTGGAGCAGTGGAATCGGCTCTGCGCCTCCGGCATCAGGGAGTGGATCGAAAGGCAGCGG
>JAISQG010000065.1 GCA_031274335.1 Gracilibacteraceae bacterium | reverse complement strand
TCGCCGGCAAAGCCCACGGTGTAAGTGTAGGACTCTATAATTTGCGCGGCGGAGTCCGTGAGGGTTTCGCCGGTAAGGGCGTTGTTCGCGTTGTACGTGTATGCGGCTGTGACACCGGTAGGATAAGCTATCCATGCCAGATTGCCGTTTTCGTCGTACCCGAACGCTGTTTCCGCGCCGTCATCGTCCGTCACGAGGGCCAGGCGGCCCAGCGCGTCATAGGCGTATGCCGTAAGGCCGTAAGGCGTCCCGCTCTCCGTGATCCGCCCGGCCAAATCATAGGCGTAGCTGATCGAGGGCGTGAACGCCGCCAGTGCCGGCTGAGGGGCGCCGAGCGGCACGGACATTGTGAACGCAAGTACCAGCGACAATATTATAGCGATGTGCTTTGTTGCTTTTTTAAGCATGTTACCTCTTGGAGAACCGCCGTTTCCATGTAGAGGAAGTAGCGGTTCTCGCTCTTAATCAGGCGTCAGGTGCTTCCTGCCAGGAGCGGTCGCGGGCCGTATCAATCTCCCGTATGGCACGCTCCAGTAACTTTTCTAACTCATCAGTTACATCTGCCACTTCGCCATCGGACAAGAATTTTTCTAGCTCAATTGAGCCGTCGAGCAAAAATCTTGCGTCCCATCGCTCTCCAGGTATAGCTATCGCCACCACAATTGCATTGTCGCTTTTTTCCAGCCGATAATATATTTTATTTTTCTCAAGTCCGGTTGTGAAGTCAATTAATTTTGCTAAAGCACTCATATTTTTACCACTTTTGCGAAATCAAGGCTTTCCCGCAATGCTTTTCAGCCATTTCGCAAATTCCATTTCGCTAATTATTTCATCACTGATTACTTTTTGCAGCCATTTTTCTAGGGCAACTTCACCATAGACAATTTTTTGCGAATTGAATTTTTCAAGCAATATGGTCCCATCCGCAAAAAATTCAACTTCCCATCGCTGTGTGTGAAACGATATCTCTACCATGATGGAATCTCTGTTTTTGTTCATTCTATAACGAAGTTTATTTGCTTCCAATTGAGCAAGAAAAGAGAATATGCCTTCAATAAACATAATATTCACACTAATATCATCGAGCAAAACGGCCGCTTGTCAATAATTTCCAAGCTTCTTTAAGGCCGGGGGTAGTTTTTGTGAAACACGGTTTTCCTAAGGAAAGTTCAACCATATTAAGCGTCCGGGTTATATCACTCAGGCGCAGTTCCTTCAGCTTGTTGAAAAATTCACTGATTTTTGATTACCTCGTACACATGCGTATTTGCAGTAGAATCAATATAATATCTCCTTTCATCGCCACTCCTATTATGAAAGCAAGCGGAGGTTCACCGGCATATAATGCTGCCGCTTAATTTAACCCTACCATAATATCCGCCGGAACTCAAGTGTTTTAAAAAATAAAAAAATTGCAACTGCTTTAACCTGCGGGTGAGCAAAATACAAAAGGGATGCCACCGTTTTTGAGTGGCTTCGTTCTGATGGGTGTGCGTCAAATTTGCAGGCAAAGAATAGTTACAATGGGTCGATGTCCAGACTGAGGCGGATGCCTCCCGCCTCGCTGCCGCGATAAAAGGCGCTTGTGCCCCGGTGCGCCGCCCGCCGCAGCTCGGCCGGGTCGCGCCCCTGCAATATGATTTGCCAGCGGTATTCGTTTTTCAGGCGCGTCAGCACGGCCGGAGCGGGGCCGAGCAGCCTGAGGCGTGGGTTTTCTCCGGCGATTTCCGCTTCCAGCGCGCGGGCCAGGGCGAGAGCGGCCTTGATGGCTTTCGCCTCGCTGTCGTGAAAAACCATCAGGCGCAGCATGTGGGCGAACGGAGGATAACGGCGTTCGCGCCGGTAAGCCAGCTCTTCCCGCGCGAAAAGATCATAATCGTAATTCGCGGCGTGCATAACAGTGCGGTCTTCCGGGGCATAGGTTTGCAAAATCACCGTACCTGTCCGCTGTCCGCGGCCGGCCCGGCCGGCCACCTGCATAAAAAGCTGGAAAGCGCGCTCGCGGGCGCGAAAATCCGGCAGGCCCAGCATTTGATCAGCCGCGACGATGCCCACGAGCGTCACATCCGGAAAATCAAGGCCTTTGGCCAGCATTTGCGTGCCGATGAGGATGTCCGCTTCCCGCCGCCGGAATCCGGCCAGGATGTTTTCCGGCCCCCGCGCTTCCGCCGCCGCGTCCCGGTCAAGGCGCAGCACCCGCGCCTGCGGCCAGAGGGCCCGCACCGCTTCCTCGACTTTTTCCGTGCCCTGGCCGAAATGCCGGATATAGCGGCTGCCGCAGCGCGGACAGCGTTTGACGGCGTTTTCCCTGTGGTTGCAGTAGTGGCAGCGGACGGCGTCTGTTTTCTGATGGTAGGTGAGGGCGACATCGCAATGCGGGCAGGAGACGACATGGCCGCATTCGCGGCAGAGGATGAATGTGGCGTATCCCCGGCGGTTGAGAAAAAGCACCGCCTGTTCCCCGCGCTCCAGCAGGGCGGTGAGCGCGTCACGCAAAGGGAGGGAGAGGACGCTCCTGTTGCCGGCGGCCAGCTCGAGTTTCATGTCCACGACCGTTATCGCGGGCAGGGGGCTTTGGTTAAAACGCGCGGGCAGGAGGACGCGCTCTATTTGCTTGCGCGCGGCGGCGGCGTATGCTTCCAGCGAGGGGGTGGCGCTGCCGAGGATGACCAGCCCGTGCGGCAGGCGCCGGCGGGCGACGTCCCGCGCGTGATATTTGGGGTTTTCGTCCTGTTTGTAGGCGCCGTCGTGTTCTTCGTCCAGGACGATGAGGCCGAGGCGGGGAAAAGGGGCGAAAACGGCGGAACGCGCGCCGACCAGGATTTGCAGCTCGGCGCGCAGGCATTTGTCCCAGATGGCGAGCTTTTCCGCCGGCTTGAGGCCGGAGTGGACGACGGCGACGCGGGGGCCGAAGCGGGCGGTGAAACAAGCGGCGCCCTGGGAGGGGCGGGAGATTTCCGGGTCGAGGAGGATGGCTTGGCTGCCGCGGGCAAGGGTTTCGGCTACGGCCTGGCCGTAAACCATTGTTTTGCCTGAGCCGGTTACGCCGTGCAGGAGAACGGTGCTCTGGCCTCCCGCCCACGCCGCGGAGGCGCGCCGCCAGGCGTCCGCCTGGGCCGGGGTCAGCGGCAGCCTGAGCGGGGCCGCGTCTGAGACGCCGCTTTCAGGCGCGGCCCGGTCAGGCCGGTGCCCGGACGGAGGGGGAGGCCCGCCGGGGGCCC
>JAISQG010000220.1 GCA_031274335.1 Gracilibacteraceae bacterium | reverse complement strand
CTTTGCAGGACTTTTCGCCGGGAGAAATCAGCGAGTTCATCGCGGCGGCCCGCGACCTCAAAGCGCGGCAAAAAGCCGGAGAACCGCATCCCCTGCTCGCAGGGAAAACGCTGGGCATGATTTTCACAAAATCCTCGACGCGGACGCGCGTCGCCTTCGAGACTGGCATATATCACTTAGGCGGCATGGGCTTATTTTTAAGCGCGCAGGATATTCAGCTGGGCCGGGGTGAATCGATCGCCGATACGGCGCGTGTGCTTTCGCGCATGGTGGACGGCATCATGATCCGCACTTTCAGCCATGCGGAGGTGGAGGAACTGGCTCGCTACGCGACGATTCCCGTCATCAACGGCCTGACGGATTATCTGCATCCGACGCAGGCGCTGGCCGATCTGATGACTGTCGAGGAACACAAAGGCCGCCTGGCCGGCCTGAAAATGACCTATATCGGCGACGGAAACAATGTGGCTCATTCCCTGCTCCTGGGTTGCAGCAAAATGGGCATGCACATCACGCTGGCTTGTCCGGCGGGCTACGATCCGCAGCCGGAAGTCGTGCAAAAAGCGCGGGCCAACGCCGCGGAAAGCGGCAGCCGCGTGGAAATCACGCGCGACCCGCTGGCGGCGGCGCGGGAGGCCGACGCGCTGTACACGGATGTTTGGGCCGGCATGGGGCAGGAAGGGGAGGCAGCCAAAAGGCAGGCGGATTTCAAAGGCTACTGCCTGGACGCCGAAATCCTCAAGGCGGCGCGCTCGGAAGCGATCGTCCTGCACTGCCTGCCCGCGCACAAGGGGGAGGAAATCACGGAAGAAGTTTTTGAGGGTCCGCAATCTGTGGTTTTCGATGAGGCGGAAAACCGTCTGCACGCTCACAAAGCGATCATGGCGCTTTTGATGGCTTGACTGGGTACGGCGCGCGTCGCCAGAAGAGGCGTCCCCGTGCCCAGAATATCATCCAGCAAGACGCTGCCGGCCTCTACCGGCGCTTCGGCCCACAGGTCGCGCAACAGGGCGATGGCCGGGCGCAGCAAATGTTTGGGCAGCGGGGCCGCGCTACGGACGCTGACCAGAGGGAACCGACCGCCGCGCACTTTGACTGTGGACGTCAGGGTGCGGCGCGGGTCTGTTAACTCCTGTTCCGCGTATTCCCGCCCCCTGGTGCAATCGGCCCCGCTCAAGGCAAGTAGAGCGGGGCCGTCCGCGTCATAGGAGAGACGAAGCACGCAGCCCGCGGGACAAATTATGCAGCGCATTTCTTTTTCAGGCATCGGAGACCAGCACCTCCATTTCCGCCGCGCCGGGCGGCACAGGAAGCCGCGGTGTCAGGCGCGCCATTTCCGATGGCAAGAGGCGGGTAAATTTCCGCGCCGCCAGCACTTGTTCCCCGGCTTTGACCACCAGCCGCCCCGGCCCCGCCGGCGCGCTCACACGCAGGGACAGCAGGGGGCGCGAGCCGGGCCGCGCGAAAAACGGCACGACGTAGCGCACGCCCGCCGCCGGACGGACAGGGATGCCCGGCGGCAAAGCAGCTTCTCCCCGGCAAAAAGCGACGGCGCTCCGCGCCGCCTGTTCCGCTTCCGCCGAGGCGTAATCCACGAGATCATGCACATGGAGCGCGTTGCCGCAGGCAAAAATGCCGGGGACATTCGTTTGCAAATCCTCATCCACAAGCGCGCCGCCTGTCACGGGACTCAGCTTCACTCCGGCTTTGAGCGATAATTCGTTCTCCGGTATCAGGCCGACAGAGAGAATAAGCGTGTCGCAGGCATAAACACGCGCCGTGCCGGGAACCTCCCGCCCCGCTTCATCTACTCGCGCGACCGTCACGCGCTCCACCCTCTGCTTCCCTTCGATGTGCGTAACGGTGTGGCTCAGGTAAAGCGGTATATCGTAATCTTCCAGGCATTGGGCGATATTGCGGGCCAGACCGCCGGCATAGGGAAGTTTTTCCACGACGGCCAGCACTTCCGCCCCCTCCAGTGTAAGGCGCCGCGCCATGATGAGGCCCACGTCGCCGGAACCGAGAATAAGCGCACGGCGGCCGGGCATCAGGTTTTGCGCGTTCAGATAATGCTGGGCGGTTCCGGCCGTGAAAATACCCGCCGGGCGGGTGCCGGGAATTTGAATCGCGCCCCGCGCCCGCTCCCGGCAGCCCATAGCCAAAATAACCGCCCCGGCTTCGGCGGCAAAAAGACCCTGTGGGCCCAGAGCGGTCAAACGCCGCTCCGCCGTCAATTCAAGCGTCATCGTTTCCGTCAGGATTTGGACTTCGGCTTCCTGCGCCGCCCGCAGGAAACGGTCGGCGTATTCCGGCCCGGTCAGGGCTTCTCCGAAGCGGACCAGCCCGAATCCGTCATGGATGCACTGATTCAAAATGCCGCCGGCCACGGGTTCGCGCTCCAGCACCAGCACCCGCTCCGCTCCGGCCGCACGGGCGGCGACGGCGGCGGCAAGGCCGGCCGGCCCGCCGCCGATGACCGCTATATCTGTTTTGAGTGTCGGTTCCACTATTTCACCTCGCCGGCAAAAAGCCAGGATTCCGGCCCGTTCAGCCGCAAGTCCTCCGGCTTTAAGCCATACTCGTTGCGCAAAACGGCCACGATGCGCTGCTGGCAGTAACCGCCCTGGCAGCGGCCGGTCATGGCGCGGGAGCGAGCTTTCACCCCGGTCAGGTTCTGCACACCGAGCGGATTGTCCAGCGCGTCCAGGATTTCGCGCCGCGTCACTGTTTCGCAGCGGCACACAATCTCCCTGGTAGCCGGATCTGCGGCGGCCGCGGCCCGCTGCGCTTCCGGTGTCATATCCCGGAAACGCTGCGCGCGCTGCCGCTCCGGGCGAAAGTCCGCCCGCGGCCGCAGAGGCAATTGCCCGCCGAGCAGACGGGCCACGAGGCGGGCCAGGGGCAGGGAAGCGGTGAGGCCGGGGGATTCGATGCCGACGAGATTGATGAGCTTCGGCACTTTGCTGCTATGCTCGGCAATGAAATCACCGAAATCAGCCGCGCCCGCCGGAACGGTTTTGGCGCGCAGCCCGGCGTAGGACGCAATCACGCGGCTTTGAGCCAGGGCGGGCAGGAGGCGCGCGGCTTCCGTCCATAACAGCGCCATCACCGCCGCCGTCGTGCCGTCGTCCGAGCGGGAGTCGATGTATTCGGCGCTCGGCCCGATGAGGATGTTTCCGTCCACGGTCGGAGTCAAATGCACGCCCAGCCCACCGATTCCGGGCCTGGGCACGGGATAAACCGGCGTACCCAGCAATTCAGCCGCCTGTTTGTCCAGAATCAGGTATTCGCCGCGGCAGGGATAAATTCGGTGACCGTCGTCTCCGGCCCAAGCCGCCACCAGGTCGGAGTACAGGCCGGCGGCATTGACCAGCCAATCGGCGCGCAGGCGGCGGCGGCCTGCCCGCACGATAAATCCGTCCTCCATCCGCGTGATGCCGTCAACCGGAAAATCAAGAAAAAATTCAACGCCGTTCGCCTGCGCGTTTTCCGCGAGGGCAATCGTGTAAAGAAGCGGGTTTGTGATGGCGGTAGTGCCTGACCAGAGCGCGCCATGACAGCTCAGGCTGGGCAGACGCTCCCGCGCCTGCTCCGGCGTCCAGAGGGCCAGATCAGGCACCCCGTTCCGCCGGCCTTGAGCAAGCAATCGCTCCAAAGCCGGTAAGTCCTGCGTCTCGGTGGCCACGACCAGTTTGCCCGTGCGTTTATATGGCACGCCCAATTCCCGGCAGGCGGCGGCAAAACCGGCGCAGCCTTCAACGCAAAGCCGCGCGGCCAGGGAGCCGGGAGGGTTGTTAAAGCCGGCGTGGACGACGGCGCTGTTTTTGCCGCTCGTTCCCCGCGCTACATCGCTTTCCTTTTCCGCCAGAGCGATCGTCAGGTCATAGCGGCTCAGTTCCCGCGCCACGGCACAGCCCACGGCCCCGCCGCCAATGATGAGGACATCGAAATGTTTTTCCATTATAGTGCTCCTAATATAAGAAATTATATATGAAATGAAGCGATCATGTCAACCTTTGCTTGTCATGCCGGGGGGCAAGCCCCCCTTTCAAGGGGGGTGGCAGCGGCAAAGCCGCTGACGGGGGGTTGCAGAGGCAAACCAGGTTAGCGGGCGGATAATATCCGCCCCTACAGTAATCTTAGGAACTGGGGGGCAGCGGCAAAGCCGCTGACGGGGGGGTTGCGGACCCCAAACCAGGTTAGCGGGCGGATAATATCCGCCCCTACAGTATGCCTGCCGCTTGGGCTTTTTTGTTGTCAGAGCGGCAGAGATATGATATACTCTGTCAAGAAAGTTGCGCGGGAAGGAGTATTATATCAATGAAAGGAATTATTCTGGCCGGGGGAAGCGGAACCAGGCTTTATCCGCTGACCAGCGTCACGTCCAAACAGCTCCTGCCGGTATATGACAAACCGATGATTTATTATCCGCTGTCGGTTCTGATGCTGGCGGGAATACGCGAGATCTTGATCATCTCCACGCCGCTGGATTTGCCGAATTTCGAGCGTCTGCTGGGGGACGGCGCCCGTTTTGGGCTGGAGCTTTCCTATGCCGCGCAGCCGCGGCCCGAAGGCCTGGCGCAGGCTTTTTTGATCGGGGAGGAATTCATCGGCGGCCGGAGCTGCGCCATGATCCTCGGCGACAATGTATTTTATGGCAGCGGCCTGAAACGCCATTTGCAAGCCGCGCGCGCCTCGGAGCGCGGAGCGACGATTTTCGGCTACTATGTGGATGATCCGCGGCGTTTCGGGATCGTGGAATTAGATTCCGGCGGCCGCGCTGTCTCCATTGAGGAAAAACCGGAGCGGCCCAAAAGCAATTACTGCGTGACGGGTCTCTATTTTTACGACGAGCGTGTGTGCGATATGGCAAAACAGGTGCGCCCTTCGGCGCGGGGCGAATTGGAAAT
>JAISQG010000161.1 GCA_031274335.1 Gracilibacteraceae bacterium | reverse complement strand
AATATTCTTTCGGAGTTTACACAAAATACTTGACACAGTCTATTCCCCCCGCGGATGTGCGGATTTATTTGTTGATCTTCACACTTATTGTCGCCACATTCGTTCCGGAATTCGGGTTGGACACGGCAAACTGCACCGTGGAACCGGCGTCGTCCGCCGTGTAAATCGACACGTCGTCGGCGCTTTCGCCGCTGCCGCTGAACGTCACCCCTTTGCGGTTGCTTTTGATATAGCCGACGACCTGTTCAATGGAGCCGTCCGTGTAGTAAAGCTCCACCAGCTGATAGTCGTTGCCGGCCGCGCGCGCGTTCAGGACTCCGTTGCCCTGCACGCCGCTCGTGTAAATATTCGAAAGGGTGATAACCTCGGAAAGATTGATGGTCCCGCTGTCAATGGCGGTAATGCTGCGGAACGAAGCCCGCGTCACCGTGGGCGCCGTGTTGACGATGGTGAGACTCACAGAAATGGTTTTGGTGGTGGTCGTGCTCGTGCCGGACAGCACCCTGACGTTCACCGTCGGCTTCCCTGTTTTCAGCGTCACTTCTCCGTTCGCGTCCGTGTCAACGAGACGCACCGTCACGCTGTCCGCCGAATCGGTCACCTCGACCAGACCGCTGTTGCCGGACACAGTCACGTTGTCAATCGTGGCGGGGCCGAGACTGTAGCCGCTGGAACTGTAGCCCATGACATAGAACTCCATTTCCGTTTTTTCCACGAACTTGTTCCGGTCCAGCGTGAAATTGCGGAAATCGCTGCTCGTCGCCACGGCTTTGAAGGAAGAAGCGGAAGAGCTGGCGCTGGAGATGTCCACGCTGAAACGCCCGACTTCCTTGTAAGTCCCGCCGCCGTAATAGCGCTCGCCGTAAATGATGACGTCGCGTTTGCCCCTGGCCGTGCCTTCCACGCGCAAAGTGGTTTTGCCCTCCGACGTGACCGTGTTGGCGTCTTCAAACGAAACCGTAAAATATTCGCCGTCGGTGTAAGTGCCGCCGAAGGTGTTGTCGCGGGAGCCTATATACGCCCCCTCGCCGACATAGGGATCGCCGTACTGGTCTTTCAGCGTCAGCGTCACAAAATCACTGCCGCCGTTGGTCACCTTCACCGCCGAAACATCCGGCGTCGCGCGCGAAAGCACCCGGCCGTCGTCATCGCCGTCCAGCACCGTGATACTCACTGTTTTGGAAGACGTGCCGGATCTCATCGTAATTGTGCTGGTGCCCGCTCCGACCGCGTGCAGCAGCTTGTCGTCCCCGCTGGTTTCCACATCGACCACCCAGGAATTCGACGACGAAAGCTCCAGCGTGGAGGTCACGTCCGTGTTGGCCCCGGAGGAAGCGGTGACAGCCTTGACGTTCACGATGCGGAATGTTTCGCCCAGCACCATTTTGTTGCTGGTCATGTTGAGAGCTTCCGTCAGATTGCCGCCCTGATCCTCGATCATGTTGAACTGATAGCTGCTGATGCCGCCCGAAGCGGTGTACCGGCCGTCCAACAGCGTGACCGTAGCGCTGCCGGATTGTCCGACGAGAACGCTGCGCAAATAAATATTGAGGTCATAGTAAAATTCGCGGGTGCCGTTGTCATAAAGATCCTGCAGATCCGCCTGGCTCAGCTTGCCGTCACTGGAAAGGGAAGTCCCGCCGAACACCGTTTCCGAAGCGGATATTTCCACGTCGTAGCCGGCCGTCTCCAGCTGCTGCACGGTGACGACCGCGTTATTCACCTTAACCTGAAGGTACTGGTTCTCCTTGCGCGTGTCAAAACTGGCGTTCACGGCCTCCACGCTTTGGATGGAGGAAAGATCGACATTGCCCGGGGTCGTGGTGCTGCCGGAAGAGCCGAAGGCGTTGACGGCCGCCTGGCTGACGGCACTCGTTCCGCCCAGCGCGATGATTTTGCTTTCAGAGGTTATTTTGCTTTTTACATCGGCGTTATTCACGGCCGGCACCGTCGTTCCGTTCGTCAAAAAGATCGGCGCGCTGTAATGTCCCGCCAGCGGGGAAGCCGCGAGCGCGTCCACCATGGAGACGCCGTTCGCCACGTAACAGCGGTCAAATTTGTAACCAAGGCCTCTGATGACCTGAGCGTTCGTCGCGTAGCGATCCGCGCCGCCGTAGCGAGTCACGCCGCTGATGTCTTTTACCACGCCCTGGCCGCCGATAATGTAAACTGTGCCGGTGAGCTTGGCGGAGGATACATTGCCCTGCGCGTCGGCCAGCACGATCTTATAGTTGTTCGCGGCGGCGTAAGCGCCGACGGACAGCGCGTCGGGAATGGCGTTATACCCGACGACGAACGTGCCTTGCACCCCGGTGAGCTTGGCGTTGATGGCGTCGGAAGTCGCCCAGCGGTCACGCCCGGAGAGCTTTTCCACCGAGAGGCCGGAAATCTCGCGCAGCTGAGTTACCACCCCGTCGGAAATCGCGCCGATCACATAGGCTTTAGTCGCTCCCAGACTTTGTATTTTCGCCCGCACATTGGAAGCGAGGCTGTTTTTGAAGGTCAAAAGAATGGGCGCGTCCTCCTGCCCGGCCAAAGAGGCCGCCGCCAGTGAGTCCACGAGATTGGCTTGGTCGGCCGCCGCCAGGATGACCGTGGTCGCCGTGGACCAGCCGGCGTCGCATATTTCCAGCGCGGTGGCGATGCGGTCGCTGCCGGCCAGCCTGGTGCTGTTGGCGTCCGCAGCGAAAATCTGCGCCGGCAGCAGCGTCAGGACAAGAGCCGCCAGCAAAAGCAACGCCGTGGTTTTTTTAGACATAGAGAAGATCCTCCTTTTTGTTGGTTACAAAGTGCCTGTTCCTTTTGCATTATTATATTATACACTATAATGCCTGGCCACGCCAGTTTTTTATTTTTTTCACAAAAAATTCACTTAACAGAGTTTTTCGTTTTTCCGGGCGTAATGCCCGCGCACCAGCGTTTTGAAACATTCCCCTCTTTCTTCGTAATTCGCGAACATGTCCCAGCTGGTGCAGGCCGGGGACAGGAGGACGACGTCGCCGCTCCGGGCCGCGCGGATAGCCGCTTCCACCGCCTGGGCCATGTCATCTGCCCGTTCGAGGGAGCGCGCCCCTTCCCGCTTGGCCAGCGCCTCAAGCTCCGGCGCGGCTTCGCCCAGCAGCACCAGATGTTTGACCCGCCGGGCCGCCGCCCGCATGAACTCCGTCATGTCGAGGCCTTTGTTGCGGCCGCCGGCGATGAGCACAATCGGCTCGTCATACGAGGACAGGGCTTTCAGGGCGGAATCCGGGTTTGTCCCCTTGGAGTCGTTGATGAACAAAATCCCGTCGAATTCGCCTGCCGCTTCTTGCCGGTGCGCCACGGGGCGAAAGGCGCGCAGCGTTTCCCGCAAAGCGGCGCGGCTGATGCCCAAGGCGTCCGCCACCGCCGTCGCCGCCATCACGTTTTCCATATTATGGGTCCCCCTGAGCCGCAGTGCATCCGCCGCGATGATCTTTTCTTCCCGTCCGCCCCGCCGCCGCACGATGTTCCCGTCGCGCAAACAATAGCCTTCCGCGTGGCCGGCGCTTGTGAAAAAAATAACTTCAGCCGCCGTCTCGGCCGCAAAAGCCCTCGCCAGCGGGTCGTTCCCGTTCAGCACAGCCAGATCCGCCGGGGTCTGCCGGGCAAAAATCCGTCCTTTGGCCGCCGCGTATTTTTCCATCGTGCCATGCCGGTCCAGATGGTCGGGGGTGATATTGAGCAAAACGGCAATCCGCATCCTCAGCGTGCTGACTGTTTCCAGCTGGAAGCTGGAAAGCTCCGCCACCACGTAGCCGTCCGGGCCGAGCCCGCCTACGGCGTCGCAGAGCGGAATGCCGATATTGCCGGCCACCACGGTCGGCTGGCCGCTCAGGCGCACCACTTCGCCGCAGAGGGTCGTGGTCGTCGTTTTGCCGTTACTGCCGGTGATGCCGATGAGATAGGCCGGGCAATCCCGGAGCGCCAGCTCCGCTTCGCCCCACAGCGGCACTCCGGCCGCGCGGGCGGCTTGAATGAAAGGGAGGGAGAGCGGCACGCCCGGCGAGAGGACAAGCAAATCAGGGCGGAGAACAGCCGGATCCGGGTCGCGCCCCAGGCACAGGCGGGACGGCGGCAGGCCTAGGGCGCTCAGACCGGGAATGCGCTCCGCCGGCTGCCGGTCAGTGAGAAAAACCCGCGCGCCTTCTTTTTGCAGGCGCCGCACCGCTGCCTGGCCGGAAAGGCCGGCTCCCGCCACCAGCACGGTTTTATCTCGCAGATCCATGCTTACCTCCAATTTATCCGTTCACTGTTTATAGTATATCAAACGGAGGCATTTGTAAATATATTTTTCTGCTGTTCACGGTCCGCCCAAGCGGCGATGTAGGCAAATCCCGCCCAAAACTCGTCGATGTTCATCAAAGTGTCCAATATTTCATTTGCTTTTTTCTCATTGCCGTTCAGTCGATGATACACAACCAATGCGTACAGCACGATGCTGCAATTTAGAGTATCATCGTCGGCAATCCAACGATTGTACATTTCTTCCGCGTCTGACTTTTCGCACAGGACAGCCAGACCGTCGCAATAGCCAGTGTGATGTCCGATATCAAGTGCAAAATTAAAAGTTCGCCATTGCGTATTTTTTGAGTTCGTCCGGGCTACAGTCAGCGCAAGCCAATACGCAGAACCGACAAGCATTTCCGCATCGTCCGCATAGAGCGTCATACAGCGAGTAAAGCAATTCTCAG